>JAAZDU010000228.1 GCA_012512665.1 Bacillota bacterium
AGGATGTTATCTTTGTGATGGCTATGTCTTGCCTTGTGACCTGGTTAATCTATAGATTTCTGCTGCAACCTTTCGGGCTGGGCTATTTGGATACCATTGTCTTTATCCTGGTTATTGCTTCCGTAGTCCAGCTGGTAGAAACTGTTACGCGCAAGGCCAGCCCGGTGCTGTTTGAAGCTCTGGGTATCTATCTGCCCCTTATCACCACCAACTGTACCATTTTAGGTACAGCTCTCCTAAATATTCAATATGAGTACAACCTCGTAGAAGCGCTTGTCTATGCAGTTGCGACAGCTGTCGGCTTTACGCTGGCCCTGGTGATTATGGCTGGAATCAGGGAGCGCTTGGAATTGACCAGGGTGCCTTCCCTCTTCCAGGGTGCTGCTATCACACTTGTAACCGCGGGTATTCTTTCCATTGCCTTTATGGGCTTCCGCGGCATGATCACATTGTAGGGGGTGTTGATCTGGTGCTTATGTCAATTGTTATTTTAGGAGGCCTGGGCCTTGTTTTTGGCTTGTTGCTGGGTTATGCAGCCCTACGTTTTGCCGTGGAAGAAGACCCCCGTGTAGAAGCTATCCTTGAAGCCCTGGATGGCTGCAATTGTGGTGCCTGCGGTTTTGGGGGCTGCAAAGCGTATGCAGAAGCAGCGGCGTCAGGGGAGTGCCCTCCAGACTTATGTGTCCCCGGCGGCGAAGAAACAGCTAAAGCTGTGGCTGAAATTTTGGGGAAAGAAGTTAAAGCTCAGGCGAGAAGGCGCGTAGCCGAGGTGGCCTGTATTGGAAGCCCCGATGTTGCTCACGAAAGGTATGAGTATGATGGGGTGCCTGACTGCAAGTTTGCTCACAATTATATGGGTGGTTATAAAGCATGTCAGTACGGCTGCCTGGGACTTGGTACCTGTGTGGAAGCCTGCCCTTTTGATGCCATTTCCATGGGAGAAAATAAGCTTCCCCGTGTAGATGAAGATCTTTGCACAGGTTGTGGTGTTTGTGTCAAGGCATGCCCCAGGGGTGTTATCAGGCTTGTGGATTATGAAAGGCACGGCAAGGTCGTTTTATGCAATTCAAAGGATAAAGGCAAAATAACGCGCGAGGTTTGCGAAGTAGGCTGCATAGGGTGTAAAGCCTGCGTGAAAGCATGTGCACAAGATGCCATAGTTGTTGAAGATAATTTAGCTTTTATTGATCACACCAAGTGCACTACCTGTGGCGCCTGTGTGTAAAAATGCCCAGGGATATAATTAAGGATATAGAGCAAATAAAAAACCAGAAACAATTAGTTTCATAATTGTATAATTGTATATTTTTAAGTTAAAATTAGGTGCGGTGCTGCTTGGGCATTTGCCTGCAGCACCGCACCCAATTTGCTCAAAAGGCTTTGAACACATATTTTTTATGCAACTCCGTTTTAAAAAGCAGGAATATCTTTGTTGTAAAGAGAATTTATTTTATAAATTGTGAAATTATTAACCTTCATGTTTAATATATTTAAAGTGTGTTAGACATTGAAATTTTATTTTATTTAAAACAAAGGGTGATTATTTTTGGAGTTCACACATTTTAATGAAGAGGGCAGGGGCAAAATGGTAGATGTTACCTTAAAAAAAGAGACTTCCAGGGAGGCTGTGGCCAGGGCTTCTATTTCTATGAAAGAAGAAACTGCCCGCAAAATAAAAGAAAGGGATATAAGCAAGGGTGATGTTTTGGCTGTAGCTCAGGTTGCGGGTATTCTGGCAGCCAAAGAAACACCCCGACTTATTCCCATGTGCCACCCCTTACCCCTGTCCCATGTTGATTTGAGCTTTTCTTTTCACGAAACAAAACCTGTTCTAAATATTGAGGCCAGGGTAAAGGTAAAAGCTAGCACCGGTGTGGAAATGGAAGCTTTAACGGCAGTCACGGTGGCTGCCCTTACTGTCTATGATATGTGCAAAGCTGTGGACAAGGAAATGACGATAAAAGAAGTTTTTCTGGTAGAAAAAAGAGGTGGCAAAAGTGGACACTACAAAAGAAATGAAGAATAAATCTACCATTTCTTTGAACAATAGATTAGATGCTACTTTTTGGGGTATGATGGCTGTTCTGTTTGTTTTCTGGCTTTTAATTACGGGGAGCTTTCATTACCAGGAAATGCTTGTGGGTTTAATATACTCGGCTGGGGTAGCTTTTTTTAATAACGATCTCTTTTTGCGGCTGGAAGAAAGGCCGGCTTTAAAACCAGCAATTATTTTCTTTTTTCTGCGTTATTGTTTTCGCCTGATCCAGGCTATTGTTATGGCTAATATCCAGGTGGCTGCTATAGTTTTAAACCCACGTATGCCTATTAGCC
>JAAZDU010000229.1 GCA_012512665.1 Bacillota bacterium
TACTATAGCACCTATTCTACATTATTTTTTAAATTCCTTCTATTTGCTGGGGGATGAGCTCACCCTGTTGCAATAGAACATTGGTATGGTAAAATAAAAAATATGGAAGGAAAAAGAAGCCGAGTTGATTATGGAATGAGGGATAGAGCATGATAACAGAAGACGTGCTTGATATTATTGGCAATACACCGCTGCTCAGCTTGAAAAAACTTACGGGGTTAAATATCTTTGCTAAGGCAGAATACTTAAACCCCGGCGGAAGTATTAAAGATAGGGTTGCCAAGTACATGATTGAACAGGCAGAAGCCAAGGGGATTTTAAAGCCCGGTATGACAATAATGGAGCCAACTTCAGGAAATACCGGCATCGGCATTGCTTTGGTTGGTGTCCAGAAGGGTTACCGTGTTGTTATTGTCATGCCGGAAAATATGAGCGAGGAAAGAAAAAAAATAATAAAGGCCCTGGGTGCAGAACTGATTTTAACTGACCCCAAGGAAAGTATTGCTGGAACAATAGCGGAAGTAAAGAGGCAGGTGGCAAAAGATCCTAATATTTTTATCCCCCAGCAATTTGAAAACCCTGATAATCCCGAAGCTCATTATCTGACAACGGCTGTGGAGATTTGGGAACAGATGGAAGGTAAGGTGGATATTTTTGTTTCCGGATTGGGCAGCGGGGGGACCCTGGGAGGAGTCGGTAAATTTTTAAAAGAAAAAAATCCTTCGGTTAAAGTAATAGCTGTTGAACCTAAAAATGTTTCGGCTCTTCTGGGGCACGAGCCCGGGCTGCATAAAATTCAGGGGATTGGGGACGGGTTTATCCCCGATGTGCTGGATGTAAGCCTTGTTGATGGGGTAGTAGAGGTGACAGATGACAATGCCATCCAGACGGCAAGGGATTTGGCCAAGGTGCAGGGTGTGCTGGTAGGTACATCTTCTGGAGCCAATGTCTGGGCTGCTGTTCAAATGGCGAAAAAATTTGGTTCGGAAAAAAGAATTGTTACTATTTTAGCCGATAGGGTAGAAAGATACTTTAGCACCTCCCTGATATAAAAATTACTTAAGCCAGTGCAGTTAGAATTTGTGGCACTGGCTTATTAATTAATTACAACGCTCGTTTCTTACTTAGCTTTGATAGCATTGTATATTTCCTGGTGGGATAGAAACTTTCCGTTCTTATCCATCACCCTCATAGAATCGGCAGACACTTCGTCAATGAGCGCCACCTGGTTATTGATCAAGCCAAATTCAAACTTAATATCTACTAGGAACAGTTCTTTTTGCAGCAAATCTTGTTCAATGACTTGAGCTGCGCGGTTGGTTAGCTCTTTACATCTTGCCAACTGCTTTTCGTCTAAAATGCCCAGTGCCACGATGGTGTCATCATTGATAAGGGGGTCTCCCTGCTCGTCATCTTTAACAGTTATCTCAATCAGATAAGGTAGCTGCTGTAGCTTTTCCCTTATGTATTTTTGATAGCGCCGGAGAAAGCTGCCGTATGCTTTCAGGCGGCAGATAAATTCCAGGCCCCCGAATTCACTTAAATTTTTTCCTGGCAGCTGGGCATTTTTTACTTCCATAATTCCCCGCGAAAGGTCGGCGGAAATAAAA
>JAAZDU010000230.1 GCA_012512665.1 Bacillota bacterium
AATAATGCGGCCATTCTTTTCCCTTCCAGTCATTAAGTTTAAGAAACTGTATTGAAGGACATTTATTATTTTCTAATAACTTCTTATAAATTTTTTCTGCACATTTTAATGCACCGTTGCTTAATGGCCTCACCTGAGCACAGCAGGAAAGCATAATTTACCCACCCCCTTCAGCACAGCAGCATCCTCAAAATATTACAACAAAAATTACAGCCTCTCCATTGCTGCTACATTATTATTTAAACAACTTCCTTAATACCTTTCCCGTTGCCCTACCGGCTGCCTTCCGCGCCGCTCTTTTGGCTATCTTTTTAGGATCGCCGCTGGAAATGGCCTGGAAGTCCCCCAAAAGCCTGGCTAGAGTATAGAGAAAACTCCTGGTCTTGGTGATGTTTTTGTTGATGCTCATGCTCAAGCTCCTCTTAACCTTTTAAATACTCAATAAAATTGGCGTTGTTTTCATGAAACCAGTCATCTTTTAATGCCTTGGGGTTTTTGTTATTACAATTAAAGTGCCATTTGTTCCGCCGTTTTCTTCCAGCGGCAGGATCCTAAGTCGACTGGCATAATTATTAATTTTCTATAATTTTCAACATCCCCACTTAGGGTTTCTGACCGTCATTTATACTTTTCCTTCTATTTCCCTTATTTCTCTACATTTCGGGAAATTGATGCACCCGTAGAACTCTTTGCCTTTATTATTTCCTCTTTTAACCGCCCGGAGGACCATGGGAATATTGCACTTGGGGCATATGGGCACTTCCTGTTGTAATCCATTTGTTTCCGTTGTATTTTGGGAGGAAGTATATTCTTTCCCTTGCTTTAATGCATTCTCAATCTTTTCTCTAATTTCGGAAAGAGCATAGCTTTGTTTATTACGGAACCTTACAAGGGGCAATCCGGCAGCATTAAAGACATCATCAACAAAGATATCCCTTTCTAATCGATCGTCCCTTCTGTGCGAGGAATCGTCCAGCTCAATTCCCAGCACCGGCTCCATTTTGTCAGGACGGCACAGCAGAAAATCAACATGTTTGCGATTAATTTTGTTATTGTAGATAGTAAACTCCCTGTTATCCCGGCTTTTCACAAAGAAGACGTCCTTCAATCCAACCTTCGGGCATATTATAAATTCATCGCCTAAGGTTTGGGTCAGGACCTTATAGAACGACATTTCTGAAGGAGAAAGAAAATCGTCCCTTTTTGCATAGGGAAGCTTCTTTGGTTCTTTTTCTTCTCCCACAAAAAGCCTTAAAAAAGGAAGAAAAACCGATAAACATCCAGCTTTCTGTTTTGTCATTTTACCCTCCTTTTATACACGACAAAAACATAGGTCTATACATAGGTCTGTACACTAGACCAGCCGAAAACTCCTTGGAGCCAAGACTGTATCTTTTTATAAGGCTGTCAAGGAGCATATAAAGAGTATTAAAATAACTACCAAGATAAGCGTAAGGGCATATAACTCAGCAAAAGCGAAAATAACTGCTAATACGATAAT
>JAAZDU010000231.1 GCA_012512665.1 Bacillota bacterium
CCGCCTCTGCTGGCCCTGGCAAAAAAAGCTTTCCTCCTTGGGCTTGCTAAACCTTATTGATCCCCTCTTCTTTATCCTATTTTTACCATTCGTTGCCCTCCACTATCGCCGGCCTGCTGTGGGGGCAAGCGTTTTTTTCGCCCTGGTCTTAGCTTACCTGCTATTCCGCTGGCTCCTAAAACTTAAATATGCCAGGGCCCTGAAAGGTTTTTTCCGGAACCGGCCCAAAGTTGTTCTTTACCCCCATACCTGCTGGCCTTTTTCCTGGAATTTTATTGTAGAAACAGCTAGCGTTTTTTTCCTGGGGCACCTGCATCACCCCCATCAAATTAAGATCCAGCAAAAACTGCCCAAGCACAAAAAAAACAGGTTGGTACAAAAAGCCCTGGCATCTGCCCCAGGGCGCCTTTTCAGTTCTTTTACAAGCCTTTTTCACATCTCTTTGCAAAAAGAAAAAAACAGGCAGGTCGTTTCTTTACAAGATATGCGCTACCGGCAGAATAATAATTTTAGCTATGCCTTAAAGGTAATCTTCCGGGAAGGGGCATTAAAAGAAGCTTATTTCCTAGATCAGGGCCAGCCCATACCTTTAATAAAGGTTAAAAAATACAGTGGGAAAAAATACAATGAAAACGCTTCTTCTTAAAAAATGCGGGCAGACTGCTTTCGAGGAGCTGGCGAAGCTAGCTTGACTTGCTCCGGGAATAGGGTAAACTTGGAAGTAGAAAAGATCAGACAAGGGGGTTAAGCTGTTGGATCTAAACCGCCTAAAAATATTTTTAGAAGTTGTGCGGCATAAAAGCTTTTCCCGGGCTGCCGAATCCCTTTTTTTAAGCCAGCCTACGGTCAGCTCCCATATAAAAAATTTGGAAGAAATTGTGGGAGCTCCCCTTTTGGAAAGGCGCTATCCTCGCCTTGTTCTCACAAAGGAGGGGCATACTTTTTTAAAATATGCACGGGAGATGGTAGCGCTGGGAGAAGAGGCCATGGAAGCCGTACGGGGGCAGTACAACAGCGAACAAGCCCACCTGACCCTGGCTGCCAGCAGCGTCCCCGGAGCCTTTTTACTGCCAGGGCTGCTGCATGATTTCCTTGCTCTCTACCCCCGTGTTACTTTCGCCGTAGCGGAAAGAGATTCCGACCAGGTCCTGGAGGAGGTTTTTTTATACAATTTTGACATGGGGCTGGTTGGAAAAGAGATAAATGAACCAAAATTGCGGTTCTGCCAGCTGGCTGAAGATGAGCTCGTGCTGGTCGCTGCCCCGGGCTTAATTAAGAAGAAAAACATATTATCTGATTATCAGCCCCTGCCAGCAGTCCCTCTTTCCCTTTTACCTGAAATACCGCTTTTATTAAGGGAACCCGGCTCTGCCACGCGCAGTGTTTTTGAAAAAGGGCTGGCTGCTCAAAATATGACTCTTAAAGATTTAAACATAAGGGGATACTGGGAAAGCCCTCAAGCCCTGATCAATAGCGTTTTCGCAGGCCTGGGCGCGACAGTGCTTTCACGGCGTACAATAGAAAAGCCCCTTAAAATGGGGCTGCTTGAGTGCTATTTGTTGGAAAAGATTGATTTAAAGCGCTCTTTTTACCTCGTTTACCTCAAAAACAGGACTTTTCACCCTTTAGCCAGGCGTTTTATAGAATTTGCCAGACAGCAGATGGCATCAGCTGCGAAAAAGCAAGAGGAGGACTTTTATGGACCATAAAAAAAAAGCGCTGTTCTCTTACGAAAAAATCAGCCGCCAGCTGGCGGCAGTAGCCAGGGGGCAGCTTCCCGCAGACCTGGTCATTAAAAACTGCCGCCTGGTCAATGTTCTAACGGGCGAAATTGAAGAAGGCGTCGATATTGCCATCGCAGCGGGGCACTTTGTTTTCATAGGCGATGCTGAAAAATGCATTGAGGTCAATACCAAAGTAATTCGGGCTAAAGGCCTATACCTTGCCCCCGGCTTTTTTGACGCCCACCTTCACGTGGAAAGCAGCATGGTTACCGTCACCCAGTTTGCGCGGGCAGTGCTGCCGCACGGCACAACCGCTATCTGCATGGACCCCCACGAGATAGCCAACGTGCTGGGCATAGAGGGGGTGCGCCTGATGATTGAAGAGGGCCAGGCGCTGCCGCTGAGAGTTTTTGCCACCGCCCCCTCCTGTGTGCCTTCAGCCCCGGACCTGGAAGATGCCGGGGCCGCCGTGGGCCTGGAAGAAGTAGAAGAGATGCTCTCCTGGGAGAGCGTGCTCGGCCTGGGAGAGATGATGAATTTCCCCGGCGTGCTGCAGGGAGAAGAAAAAATACATAAGATGCTGGAAATAACCAGGGAAAAAAGAAAGGTGATCACCGGCCATTTCCCCCTGCCCGACACCGCTTCTTCATTACAGGCTTATATTGCAGCCGGCATCAGCTCCTGCCATGAATCCACTCGCCGCCAGGAAGTGCTGGCCAAACTTCGCCGCGGCATGTATGCCATGATAAGAGAAGGTTCAGCCTGGCAGGACCTGGAGGAAACCATAAAAAGTGTTACGGAAAACAAGGTGGATACCTGGCGCTGCCTGCTGGTTAGCGACGATACCCACCCGCGAGATCTTCTGCAGAGGGGCCACATGGATTACATCGTGCGGAAAGCTATCAGCTGCGGCCTTTCACCGCTTAAAGCCTACCAGATGGCAACCATCAACCCTGCCCGCTATTTCGGCCTGGAAGAAAAGCTGGGCTGCATAGCCCCGGGCAGACAGGCTGACTTTCTGCTCCTCTCTGATTTAGCCGGGGTAAAAGTGGAGCAGGTTTTCATTGCAGGCAAAAAAGTAGCGGAAGCAGGGAAGCTGACAAGGGAAGTGACAGGAGCAGCTTATCCCTCCAGTGTTTTTAATACCGTTTTAATAGCATCCCGCTTGCAAGCCTCTGACTTTGTCATGCCTGCTCCGGAAGGAAAAAAAGAGGCGCGGGCAACGGTTATAAAAGTAGAAGAAGCCAGCGCGCTTACGAAAAAAATTGAGATGAATGTTAACTTTGCAGGCGATTTAATATTGACAGCCGGGAGCGACCTGGCTAAACTGGCAGTGATTGAGCGCCACGGCAAAAAGCAGGGCATGGCTCTGGGCCTGGTATCAGGCTTTGGGCTGCAGAAGGGGGCAGTAGCCTCCACCGTAGCCCACGACAGCCATAACCTTATCATTATGGGAACAAATAATGAGGATATGGCCCTGGCGGGCAACATCCTGCAGCAGGAAGGCGGCGGGCTGGTAGCCGTGCAGGAAGGAAAGGTCCTGGCCCTAGTTAAATTACCGGTGGCAGGCCTTCTCTCAACACAAAGCGTGGAGGAAGTCGCTGCAGGGCTGCAGCAGCTGGAAACGGCTTTCCATGAGCTTAAATGCACCCTGCACGCCCCTTTTATGACTCTCTCTTTGCTCTCACTACCTGTTATTCCCGAAATACGCCTCAGCAACCGGGGGCTGGTAGATGTAAGCAAAAACTGCCTTATTCCTGTTTTCTCTTAAAGCTGGCCCTGGTTTTTTCCAGCTGCACTTTTTCAATATCGATAGCAGCATCGGGGCAGACAAGGGCGCAGATGCGGCAGGCAGTGCAGCGCTCGATCCTTTTGGCTTCGGCAATAGGCGTGCCGTAAACACCGGTTTCTTTGGACCAGTCAATAACCTGGGAAGGGCATTTTTCCAGGCAAAGGCCGCAACCCTTGCACAGCTCGGGGGAGATAACAAAAATACCCTTTGGGCCTTCTTTTTTAATTTTAGCAAAAACTTTCCCCATCAGAGTTCACCTTCTTGTTGTCTTTTAGCAGTACCTGCCAGCATTTCTTCTGCTGCCTTCCAGCCAGTTTCCAGGGCCTTAAAGTTCCACTCCTTTAGATGTGGATCGCGGGCAAATTTCTGGGAGAGGCGGCTATTAAGGGCTCTTTGCAGGCTTTCTAGAGCTACTGCTTCCGTTAAACGAGCTGTGGCACCCAGGATGATCATGTTGGCTACGCGGGTATGAAGCTTTTCCCTGGCTATTTCCATGGCGGGTAGGCCAAAAATCCGGCGCACTTTTTCTTTCAGCTGTGGAAACTTTTGCCTTTTACTGCTAGGACTGCGCTCGGCAAAAGCCTCAGGGGCTATGGTATCGTATGACTGCCAGCCCACAACCCGGTCATCTACGCTGGGCGGGGCTAACAAAGAACTATCGTAGAGGATGATACTTTCTTCCATCATATAATTTTCTAGCCTCTGCAGGGAGCGGGCGCTCAAAGCTACCACCAGCTGGGCGCTGTCAAATTTGGGTGAACCGATTGTTTCTGTCCCTAACTGGACAAAAGCCAGGGAAACCCCGCCCCTCTGCTCAATGCCAAAGTTGGGGATGTAAAGCGACTCCTTTCCTTCTTCGTAGGCTGCCTGCGCCAGAATATCGGCAGCTGCCTGCACTCCCTGGCCCCCTTCTCCTCCCATGACAATCTTTTTATTCATAGAGCGCGGCACTTAATGGACCTCCTTCTCTGCAACGCCTTTTTCCCAGGGGGATACAAGCTCTCCCAGGGGGTAATAATCCGTCATCTCTTTTTCCAGGTATTTCCATGTATCTTCCGCATTTGTCCGCCAATTGGTGGGACAGGTGGAAAGGGCCTCTACCAGGGAAATACCCCGGCCTTCCAGCTGGTTTTTTAAACCCCTCTCCAGATAGCGGGCCAGGCGGTTGACATGGGAGACAGAGCCGCGGGCAATATAGGCGCCTTGGGGGGCGAAAGAAGCCACCATTTCAGGTCCGCGCAAAGGATTGCCTTCCCAATTTTCTCTCCTGCCCCGGGGGGATGTCTCCGTTTTTTGCCCAAGCAGGCTGGTTGGTGCCATCTGCCCGCCTGTCATGGCATAGGTTGTATTATTAACGACAATAATTAATATCCTCTCGTTGCGCATAGCGGCACTAACAAGGTGCTGTGCCCCAATAGCATAACCGCCGCCATCGCCCATGTAGGCAATTCCCACCAGCTCCGGCCTGGCACGCTTGGCGCCTACAATAAAAGGCACTGTCCTTCCGTGGTGGGTCTGGACAGTATCTAGGTTAAAAAAGTCCCAGGCCAGTAGGGAGCAACCGATATCACAGCCAAAAACAACCTTTTCGGCTATTTTTAGGCGATCTATAGCCATCCCCAGGGCTTTTAACACAAGCCCGTGGCCGCAACCTGGGCAAAACTTGTGAGGTTTTGTTTCCAGCCGCCAGCAAAGGGGCATAGATTCTTCAGACATTTTTCTCATCCTTTTCCATTTATAGCTGTTATAAAAAAACAGGTCGTTTAGCCGTTTTACCGTTTAGAATAC
>JAAZDU010000232.1 GCA_012512665.1 Bacillota bacterium
GCGTGTATCGTTGTGTATTTTAGTGCTGTTCCCGATGGACATTCTGTTGGCAAATCAACAGGATTGTAGACTCTAAAGTCTTCTACTCTTACAGGGCTAATTGCAATACTGCCGGGCAATGGGTAAAAGCTATTGTCCAGCTTTAGATTGCTTTTTAAATATTTATCAAAGGTTTTTCTTGCCTCTGTAGGGTCAAGGCTGTATTCACCATAAGCTGCATCTATAGGATTAAATTCGCTAAGTGCCGCAAGACCAGCTGCAACTACCGCATCATCTACTATGTTTTTTTCTATATACAAAAGCCTGCTTTCTACCAGAAACAAGGTAAATACCATAAAAGGTATTAAAAAAAGCAGGCCAAACACCAGCGTCCCTGAGCCTTTTTTATCTTTCATACTTTTTACTGATCGATGACAGAGGGCCGTATACCATCGTGGTTTCTTTATCAACTCTCTTTATCCCTCCTAGTTCTATAAAAAACCTCCTAGAAGTGTAGGCGTAACTAATCTTTATTCTAACCTCATCACCGTATTCCACGGGATAAGGAGTATAGTCAATATCAACTTTTGATAAATCCAATCCCTTCGACTCTAAATATGCCTCTGTATTGTACAAACCGCTTGCTGTTAGACCTCCGTCAATTTCCATCTGCAGTACTGCATTTCTGGCAGCTTGACGGATTTTATCGTATATTAGTAAATCAGTCATCATACACACTGTATTTGCAATGGGAAGGATTAAAAATGGCAAAACCAACACAAATGCTACTATTTCTGCACTTCCCTTTTTTGAAAAAAAGAGCATATTGATTTAAAGGAGGGGTATAGCCCTCCTTTTTTACTCACCACCTTTTAATAAACTAAACCCTATTATTAGTCCCCACTGAGGACATTTTCCATTTGAGTGTTTAGATTTGAAACTCCTTTGCTTGTTGTATCGCCCAGGTTTCTTAAGGGTCCAGCTGCTGCTAAAATGATGAAAATTAGCACCAGTGCTATAGCTACTATTTCGTTCCCCTTTCTGTTTGAAAAATACTTTTTAATTGTGGCTTTGATTTTTTTATACATTTGACTATCTCCTTTCAAAATTTTTTTATTGTAATTGGGGTATTTTGGACTCTAGATAAGAGAGAAAATGCTCTTTAGTCCGCCTTCTAAGTTAGCGAAGTAGGGATACATATAGAGCATTACGATTGATGCCATAAGAAAGAAAATGGTAAACAGCACCTTATAATCTGTGCTTTTGTCCT
The DNA here is from genome assembly GCA_012512665.1 of Bacillota bacterium. Classification (GTDB taxonomy): domain Bacteria; phylum Bacillota; class Dethiobacteria; order DTU022; family JAAZDU01; genus JAAZDU01. The sequence goes on from JAAZDU010000232.1 coordinate 1,250, forward strand.
GCCTTACGAGCCTTGCTGTCACTGTGTTATAAAGTGACGACGACAGTGAAGACAAGATGTTTATTGTTTTTCCTGTCTTATCGCCTTGAAGAAGGCTCATTGCAAGTATTTCTGATTCAACAATCCCAGTGTTTTTTGCAAATCTCCTTAGACACATTTCTTTATCATTTGTCATAAAATACTCAGCTGCAAGCCGAGACATTTCCTGTTTTACATGCCTGTTTTCTGCAGATTCTGCTGCCATTAAAAATACGTCCCTTATAGGGATATCCGCTGTTGCACCTAGCTCAAAAATATCTACGATGACCGGCATTTCATTTCTAAAGGCCTCCTCTCTGTCTTGTTGTGAAAAGTGAACGTATAAATCAGGTGCATAAAAGGCAAATCCTATAAACGCAATTTTTTGAGTAAGTTCCATACTAACTACTTGAGTATAAAAAATAGCAAAAATGACTAGCAGTATTTTTGCTATTATAAAAGTCTCCGGTGTAAGACCTAGTGGATTCCCAGCTTTCCTCAACTTTTCCCTTAATCTTTGGGCACTTTCTTTTTTTATTGCCTTGCTGGTCAAAGATATGAGGCTGTCTTTTAGATTAACTGCAAATACTCTTTTCTTCAGGCTGTAAAGCTTATATTCATTAATGGCAATATAAAATGCTGTGGCAAGCAATACTGCATTTAATACTGCCAATGCAAAGTTTAACTTCAATCATTAACCCCCTCTCTATGCTGTTTTGTTGATATGTCTAATCATGTATAGGGCAAAGATAATGGAAACCCCATTTGATATTGCAATAACTTGGCCGGTTGCTGTATTTTTAAGCACTTCGACCAATTCAGGA
>JAAZDU010000233.1 GCA_012512665.1 Bacillota bacterium
ATTTTGCCTTGCTACTTCCGCTGTATACTGCAAACGCCAGCGGCAGCAGGCCAGGCACCTTTCAGGCCTATTAAAAGGAACACTATTTAAAAATTTTTCCAAAAGGTAATCTGTTTCCATTAAAAGGGGTACTTTGAGCCTATTATAGTACTGCTCAACAGCTTCAGCACGTTTTTCAAATTCCTTATAAGGATGAATATTGGGATTAAAAAAAAAGCCTGTTGGTTGAAAGCCTTTCTCTAAAAAGGCCTTCAAACTATAAGTGCTGCAAGGGGCACAACATACATGCAAAAATAATTGCTCCATTAAAATTCTCACCCTTTATCCCATAACTGCTGCTGTTTTGGCATCCCCAGGCCAGCGTCTGACAGGTCAACCCTTTTTTTTAAATGTCTGCAGGCTTTAGCTGTTATAACTCTGCCCCGGGGCGTTCGCTTTAAAAATCCAATCTGCATCAGATAGGGCTCATATATTTCCTCAAGGGTTCCAACATCTTCGCTAATCGAAGCTGCCAGGGTTTCAATCCCTACCGGTCCACCAGAAAAATTGTCTATAATTGTTGTCAACAATAAGTGATCAACTTTATCCAAACCCAATGGGTCAACTTCAAAAAGGTTAAGTGCCTCCCTGGCAATTTTCTGCGTAATTTTTTTCTGCCCCTTTACTTGAGCGTAATCGCGCACTCTTTTTAAAAGGCGATTAGCAATGCGCGGTGTACCGCGGGAAGCGTTGGCAATTTCCATGGCCCCTTCTTCATCAATTAAAATTTTTAATAACCCCGCACTTCGCTTAATAATCTGGCATAATTCTTTGCTTTGGTAAAAATCAAGCCTATCAATAACTCCAAAGCGATCTCGCAAAGGGGAAGAAATAAGACCCGCCCTGGTAGTAGCTCCAATTAAAGTAAAGGGTTTTAGGTCAAGCCTTAAAGTTCTTGCACTGGGGCCTTTGCCAATAACAATATCAAGAGCAAGATCTTCCATGGCGGGGTATAAAATTTCTTCTACAGTTTTATATAACCTATGTATCTCATCAATGAAAAGAACTTCACCGCTACTTAAATTGGTTAACACAGCAGCCAGATCCCCCGGGCGCTCAATGGCCGGCCCCGAAGTTACCCTAATATTAACCCCTAATTCCCTGGCAACAATATGGGCTAGAGTGGTTTTACCTAGCCCCGGGGGGCCGTAAAGCAAAACATGATCTAAGGGTTCGTTTCTTTCCTTTGCAGCCTTGATATATATTGCTAACTTTTGTTTAAGATTTTTCTGTCCGATAAAATCTGCAAAACTTGTAGGTCTTAAACTAAATTCAAGCTCTTTTTCTTCTTCTGCTATAATACTGCTGGATATTATTTTTTCCTCCAAGCCAAAGCCTCCTCTTAACCGCGGGACAATAACAGTAACATTTCTTTAATAAGCTCTTCTTCCCCCCACTTTTTCTCCTGGCCGGCAGAAGAAGATCTTAGTTTATGGTAAGCCTCGGAAATTTCGCTTTGGGAGTAACCTAAACCCTGCAATGC
>JAAZDU010000234.1 GCA_012512665.1 Bacillota bacterium
ACCCAGGCCGCGCACCTCCTTAACAAAGGCAGGATATTTTTCCTTTAAAGCCATAAAACCTCTTTCCAACTGTGCCCCTTTTTCTTTTACCTCCGCTAAAAAAGCAGGCTTGGAAATTTCTCTTAGAACCGCAATAGCAGCGGCACAGGTTACGGGGTTACCACCAAAGGTAGAAGCATGATCACCGGGAGCAAAAGCTTTTGCTGCCTTGCCCCTTGCCAACATAGCCCCAATAGGAAGGCCGCCCCCCAGCGCTTTGGCTAAAGTAATAATATCAGGCTTAACGCCAAAATGCTGCCACGCAAATAATGTGCCGGTTCTTCCCAAACCGCACTGGACCTCATCGAAAATAAGCAAAAGATTGTGGCGATCACATAATTCCCTTAAACCGGTCAAAAACGATGACTCAGCAACATAAACCCCTCCTTCTCCTTGCAAAGGTTCCACCATGATGGCACAGGTTGTTTCATCTATCATTTTAGCAAAGGCATCTAAATTGTTGAAAGGTGCGTATTTGAAACCTGGAAGAGTAGGAGTAAAATGAATCTGATATTTTTTCTGGCCCGTTGCCGTGAGCGTGGCCATGGTACGTCCGTGAAAAGAGTTCAAGGCTGTAATAATAGTAAAAGAATTTTCCCTTCCCTTAAGACGTGCATGTTTACGCGCCAGCTTTATAGCAGCCTCGTTAGCCTCAGCACCACTATTGGCAAAAAAAACTTTTTCCCCTGCGCCACTTTCTACTAACATCTGCGCCAAGGTAACTTGAGGCTCGGTATAATAAAGATTAGAGGTGTGCAGAAGTTTTTCCGCCTGATCAGAAATCGCCTTTACCACACTGGGGTAACAGTGTCCAAGGGAATTTACTGCCAACCCTGCCAAAAAATCCAGATATTTTTTACCTTTATCATCCCAAAGGTAAACCCCTTCTCCTTTAACAAAATAGGGAGTTATGCCAGCCAGACGATTATATGTATTAAATATATAGCTTCTTTCTTTTTCTGCTATACTCATATTACAAACCATAATGTGCCCTCCTTCCTTTTAGGAAACAACCATAGTCCCAATCCCTTTATCAGTAAAAATTTCCAGCAGCATGCAATGCTTTATCCGGCCATCAATAATATGTGTTTTCTTAACACCTTTCGCCAGTGCCTGCAGGCAGGACTCAACTTTGGGGATCATACCTCCCTTAATTATTTCTTTCTTTATTAGCTCCCGGGCTTTCTTCCCACTAAGAACAGAGATAAGGCTTTCTTTGCCATCCTTTTTCTCAAAAATGCCTTCCACATCTGTCAGCAAAAGAAGTTTCTCTGCTTGCAAAGCCCCTGCCAGCTCACCGGCAACGTGATCAGCATTCATATTTAAATTTCTGCCCTGGGCATCGACACCAAGGGAAGATATTACCGGTATATAGCCCCTCGCACTTAGATCCAGCACTACCTGCGGGTTTAGCTGCTCAATTTCACCTACCAGGCCCAGGTCCACTGTTTTCTCTTGGCCGCCTTCCCACACCTTAATAGGTGATTTTTTACGAGAAACAAAAAGGTGGCCATCTTTTCCGCTCAAGCCCACAGCTTTACCCCCCTGGCTGTTAATCAAGCCAACCAACTGCTGGTTTATTTTTCCTGCCAGAACCATCTCCACCACTTCCATAGCTTCTTCATCCGTTACGCGCAAACCACCAGCAAATACTGTTTCAATCCCCATTCTGCTAGAAACATTTGTAACCTCTTTACCGCCGCCATGAACGACTACAGGGTTAATACCAATATACTTAAGGAGAACAATATCCTGGGCAACAGATCTTTTCAGATCTTCATTAACCATAGCCTGGCCGCCATATTTTATGACAAAATATGAACCAGCAAAAGAACGAATGTAAGGAAGAGCTTCAGTTAGCACTTGGGCTTTGCCGATTAAATCATCCATAGACGTCAATTTATTCACCCCTCTCCCTCACTTACGAACGGTAGCTTCCGTTAATGCGGACGTAATCATAGCTAAGATCACAGCCCCATGCTTCTACTTCTTCAGAGCCCATATTGAGGTCAATAACAACTGATATTTCTTTTTTTTCTAGTATTTTTTTGGCCCTTGCCTCATCGAAAACAAGACCTGACCCATTGGCCGCAACCTGCAGATCCCCCAGGAAAACATCGACTTTCTCGGGTGAAAAATCAACACCAGCGTTTCCTGCGGCCATAATAATTCTTCCCCAGTTGGCATCCTCACCGAAAAAGGCAGTTTTAACTAGAAGTGAATTTAAGATTGACCGTGCTATTGCTTTACCGCTATAAAAATCTGCTGCTCCCCTGACTATCAAGTGTATTAATTTTGTCGCTCCCTCACCGTCAGCCACAATTTGTACTGCTAAGTCTCGGCAGCATTTCAGCAGAGCTTCGTAAAAAATATTAAGCTCATCGCTGTCTCTGGACTGCACCTTGACACTGTTATTGGAGCCGTTAGCTAAAACCAAAACCATATCATTGGTTGAGGTATCGCCATCTACAGTAATCATGTTGAATGTCCGCTCAACTGCCTTGCCCAGAGTCTCCTGCAGCAGATTTCTTTCGATACTGACATCCGTTGTGAGAAAACAAGGCATGGTTGCCATATCAGGGCAGATCATGCCTGAACCTTTAGCCATACCGCCTATGACAAAATGTTTTCCATTGGCAGTGCCCCTGTAAGCTGTTTCTTTATGTACTGTATCAGTAGTCATAATAGCATGGGCAGCATTTTTGCCGCCTTCAGAAGATAAATTTGCGACAGCTTTGGCAATACCTTTTTTGATTTTATCCATAGGCAGGTAACATCCTATCACTCCAGTGGAAGCAATCAGAACATTTTCAGCATCAACTTGCAGCAAAGAACCAGCGTAGCGCGCCATCTCTTCGGCATCGCTCAGACCCCTCTGGCCAGTGCAGGCATTAGCATTACCACTGTTAATAACTACTGCTTGAATAGAATTTTGTATTCTGCCTTCTGACAGGATGACAGGAGCTGCCCTAAATTTGTTCCTGGTAAAAACACCTGCCGCGCATGCCTTTTTATCCGAATAAAGTAAAGCCAGGTCATAGGAGTTATTCTTCAAACCACACTTTACTCCTGCAGCCTTAAAACCACTGGCTGTAGTTACGCCGCCTCCCTCAATTTTGCTCAGCAAGCTCATTTCTTCACCTCACCTTTAGCCTAGTATCCTTTGCTATAGCAAATAAAAGCTAGGGCTTGATTGGTGCAACGCTTAGCC
>JAAZDU010000235.1 GCA_012512665.1 Bacillota bacterium
CCCCTCACACTTTTGCGCTTTGCCAGTAGCAGATCTGCAGCCAAACCATGGATAAAAACACCACAGCAGGCTGAAGATAACGGTTTAAGCCCCTGAGCTAGGAAAGAGGTGATGATGCCGGTTAAAACATCGCCGGTCCCAGCCGTAGAAAGGGAGGTGTTACCGGTGCTGTTAACAAACAATTCCCCCTTGGGGCTGGCTACAACTGTGGGGGCCCCTTTTAATACAAGGGTAACTCCCCATTCCTTAGCCTTTTCTCGCGCCAGATACAAACGGTTATTTTCTACCTCTTCTACAGAACAGCAGCAGAGGCTGGCCATTTCCCCTGCATGAGGCGTGAGAATAATTTCGGGCCTACAAACTGGAAACGTTCCTGCATGCAGAGACAGAGCCCCCAGGCCACCGGCATCAACTACAAGGGGGTGGTAAGTTTGACTGATCAGCTTTTGCAAAAATAAAAGGTTTTCTTCGCTTACATTTGTCCCTGGTCCAAAAGCAAAAGCCTTGCATTTGTTCAGATATGGCCTTAACTTTTCTAGGTCAGATACGGTATAATTTCCGTCTTTATCCCCGTTCAGGGGTAGTACCACCTCTTCTTGCGTTTTGCTCTCCAAAGATGAGGCTGCAGCTCCAGGGGCGGCTACATATACGAGGCCGGCTCCAGCCCGCAGCACACTGCGAGCAGCAAGCAAAGCTGCACCTGTCATACCAGGAGAGCCGGCAAATAAAAGGGCTCTACCGTATGTACCCTTATGGGCATCTGGAAACCTGGGCGGTAAATCGTTTATTACACTACCAGCTGTAATTACTCTGGCAACATCCTCCTGCAACTGCATAACATTTGTTGGAATTCCAATATCGGCTACAAAAACTTTACCGCAATAGGCCGCTCCTGGGTAAAAAAGTAGACCTACTTTGGGGGAAGCAAAAGTAACAGTTATATCTGCTTTAACAGCTTCACCCCTTACCTCACCTGTAGTAGCATCAACTCCTGATGGTATATCTACCGCTAGCACTTCCCCGGGCGCATCATTTATTAAGGCAATTACCTCACCAAGAAGAGAACGCGGCTTGCCGCGGAACCCTGTCCCCAGCAGAGAATCAATAACCAGGTGAGCCGTCTGCAGCAAATTTTTTAATTGCGGTAGGCAGCTCTCAGTAATTTTGTTAACCGTAATCCCATTATTATGCAAAATCCTACAATTAAGCGCCGCATCACCCTGGAGCTCATCCAGACTTGCAGTAGAAAAAATATTTACCTCGGCACCTCTCCTTAAAAGGTGCCTGGCAACGGCAAAACCGTCTCCCCCATTATTTCCTTTACCTGCAAGCACTACTACCTTTACATTAAAAAAGTTTTGGTACCGCTTCTTTATAACTTCTATCACGCTTAAAGCAGCATTTTCCATCAGGATTAACCCGGGGATACCGTAAGTATTAATAGCCATCTGGTCAGCCTGCTTCATCTGTTCTCCGGTTAAAAGAAACATAGCTCTAGCCTCCACATTTTTCTAAATTATAACATACAGTCGCCTAAAAACAAGTTGCCAGCGGAGGCCGATCATGCCAAAACCACTATATTTAATAAAAACCTTTTTCCCCTGCAGGTCAAAATCTCTTGGCTTAAGAATAGTACCATTCATTGAAAAATGGTTTAAGTTAAAAAATATAGCATATTCATGGGCACTTCTCTCACCGCGGCAGAGCTTGCTTTTTTGCCGTCGATTGTTACCTCGTGGGTCTTAGGATCGACCTTCACTTCAGGCTGAGCCTGATTTCTGACCATGTGGCGCGGTCCAATGCCCCTTGTATTTTTTACCGGCAATAACCGTCTCTTAGTTCTTAATTTGTACTGCACTTTGCAGTCCAAAGAGGCTTGCGAAACAAAATTCACACCCAGAGAACTAGGGGCCAAGCCA
>JAAZDU010000236.1 GCA_012512665.1 Bacillota bacterium
GACAATTACACCCTGAGAGTAATAAAAAGAGAATTAAACCAAAGAGGTATTGTAACGCTGCGTTTTAACTTTCGCGGCGTTGGAAACAGTGAAGGGACTTATGATGAAGGAATTGGAGAACAAAAGGACACTCTAGCTGCGTTAGCTTTTTTGTCCCAATGCCAAAAAGTGGAACGGGGACGAATAGCTTTAATCGGTTATTCCTTTGGCGGCATGGTTGCTTTATCAGTATGCAAGAATAACCCGCTGGTAAAATCCGTGGCAGCCATCTCACCTGTTATAACTCCCAGGCTGTTGCAGGGAAACAATAAGCCCACCCTCTTAATATGTGGAGATAAAGACGAGATGACCCCCCCTGCAAACATCATTGACAACCCGGAAAAAAATTCCCCTAATTTCTTTGTAGAAATTATTAAAGGACCCGATCACTTCTGGGCGGGCTACATAGAGGAACTGTCAGCAAAGGTGGTCTCTTTTATAGAGCGCCATCTTTAGGCACAAAGTAAGAGCTAATGTTCAGTGTTTTTGATAGCGGGAGGGCTTGCCAGCCGATATGGGATTTCTCTGGGAGAACAATGTTTCCTGCTGCTTTATTTTTACATGAGAGCTTATTATCTCTCGGTAAACGCCTATGGTTTGCGCAGCTAATTCTTCCCAGGAAAAGCTCCTGGCCTTCTTATAACCATTGCGAACTAGCTTCCCTGCCAAATCTTTTTCCTGGAAAAGGCGCAGCAGCTGGGTTGCCAGGGAAGAGGCATCGCCTGCATAAAATTTTAGGCCGTCAACATCGTGCTCCACAATCTCATCAAAACCCCCTACATCAGACACCAGCACCGGGGTTTTAGCTGCCATCGCCTCCAGGGCCACTATCCCAAAGGGTTCATAGAAGCTGGGGAAAACTGCTGCATCCGCCAGGTGATAAATGAGGTTCCGCTCCTCGTCGCTGATATAACCGGTAAAAGCCACCCTCTCCTGCAGGCCCAGCTCCACCGCCTTGTGCCGCAGGTAATCCCCTTCAGGCCCTTTGCCGGCAATAATAAATTTGAGAGGAATATTTTGGCTTTGCAGTATGGCTGCAGCATCTAAAAGGGTGTCAACCCCTTTTTCCCTCACCAGGCGGCCTACAAAAAATATTATTTTCTCTTCCTGGGCGGCAAACTGCTGGCGTTTTTTCTCTGTACCCGGAGCAGGCTCAAAAGCCTCCAGATCAATGCCGTTATAGATAATCCTTATTTTGTCCCGGGGCAATTGAAAAACATCAATCAGTTCTTTCTCCATATAGCGGCTGCAGCAAATTACTTTCCAGGCTTCAAAAGTAAGCCACCACTCCACATCGCTTATGTAGCGCTGCAAATCATTGTGCAGGCCATGGTTGCGGCCGTGCTCCGTAGCATGGATGGTAGCCAAAAGCGGCATGTTAAAGGCGTGCTTTAAGCCCCTGGCCGAGTATGCTACCAGCCAGTCATGAGCGTGGACAAGATCGTATTGCTCCCGCGCAGCCAGGGAGGCGCCCTTTTCCAGCAGGGCCAGGTTTAAACGCATTACCCAGGCTGTAAAGCCGCCTGGATCGCCGTGATAGGGGTCAACCCTGAAAACCCGTACCCCTTCTATCTTTTCTTCGTAGGGCAAAGCTTCTTCCCTGGCAGTCAAAAGATCTACCTCGACCCCTTTTTTCACGAGAGAGCGAGTCAGTTCATAAACATGCCGGGCCAGGCCCCCTACTGCCCGGGGAGGGTATTCCCAGGAAAGCATAAGCACTTTCATTTAAGTCACTCCTGTTCTGGATAGCTCTTTCTTTTTTTTATTATTCTCTATTTCCCCTGCTTAAACACTGCATTTCTCCTGCTATTCTGCCCGGGCCCGCTCCAGCTGCAGAAAAGGTTCTGCCCAAAGGGTGCTGCCATCAGTTTTAACTGTAACTGCCCCGTGGTAATCTGTCCTATATATCTCTATGCCGTGGCGCTCAAGGCTTTGCAGTATTTGAGGGTTGGGGTGGCCGAAGTTATTGCTGCCAACACAAATAACGCCTAGCCGGGGAGAAACGGCCTGCAAAAAGCGGTCGGCAGAGGTAAAATAACCGCCGTGATGGGGCATCTTTAAAACATCGCTCTTTAGCTTATGCTCGCTTTTAAGCAAAGCGGTCATGGCCTCCTCCTCAATATCCCCGGTAAAAAGAAAGCTGATCTGGCCGTAAGTCATTTTAATAACCAGGGAATTGTTATTGACATCGCTGGAAGTGCCCGAAAAAAGCTTTTCCCCAGGTGAATAAACGGTAAAAAGGACCTCCTTGCCGAGGGAGAAACTGTCCCCCTTTTTCACTGCTACCCGGGCTATCCCTTTTTCTTCCGCCAGGGCTAAAAGCCGCCGGTAATTGGGGGAATCGCCTGCATCAGGAGAAATAAGGAGCAAAGCCACCTTTTTTTCCCTTAAAACAGGGAAAAGGCCGCCAAAGTGGTCTTCGTGGGGGTGGGAGATGATGACGGCATCTATTTGGTCGGTTCCTCGCCAGCGCAAGTAGGGCAGGATAACGCTGTCCCCCGTCCACTCCATATTGCCCCTGTATGGCGGCCGCCCTCCCCCGTCAATGAGGGCAGAATAGCCGTCGGGGGTTTCAATAAAAATGGCATCTCCCTGGCCTACATCCAGGAACACCACCTCCAGCTGCCGCTCCCCTGTCTGCGCTGTATAAAAAAGGGTGCAGGCTATCAAAATGAAAAAGATACAGGCAGCATAAACTAACTTCCTGGCAGAAAGCGGGGTAGAGCCAATTCTGGGCTCTTCACCGCTGCCTTTCTTACTCCGCCGAAGAGCCCAGATCCCATAGATAATTAATGGAATGCCATACGCCAAGAGAAGATGGGAAATGCCTGGCTCAAGCTCAAGATAGGCCCCCGGGATTGTGCTTAAAAAAATGACTGCTCTTTCCATGTAGTACAGCAGGGGGTAAGCGCCCAGGCAGGCCGGCATACCCAGGGGCAGCCATAAAAAGCCCAGGATGGCCCCTGCCAGGGCAAAGCCCACCACAAAAGGCATGACAGGAAGGATGAAGAGGTTGCCCAGCAGCGCTATCAGGGAAAGCTGGTTGAAATAGTATGCAGTTAGCGGTAAGGTTCCCAGCTGGGCCGCCAGGGAAACTGCAACGAGCTCTTTCAGGTAGGGAGGAAGAATTGCCAGGCGCTGGGAAAGCGGGCCGGCCAAGACGATAATAGAAATAGTAGCCACATAAGAAAGTTGAAAGCCAAGGTCAAAGAGCAGCAGGGGCTGATAAATTAAGGTAGCCAGGGCTGCTAAAGCAATGGCAATGGGCAGGTCTTTTTGCCTGTTGAGCTGCAAAGCTGCCATGGACATAGCAAGCATAAAAAAGGCCCTTAAAGAAGCCGGGCGCATCCCGGTAACTGCCACATAAAGAAAAACAAGGCCCAGCATAAAGACAAAGGTCCCCCAGCTCTCCCGGAAAAAGCGCCTCCATAAGCCCCAAAGCAGCGCTGCCAGCAGGCCTATATGCAAGCCTGAAACAGCCATCATGTGGGCCAGCCCGGATCTCTGGAAGGCAAGGGCCAGACCATCCTCCACCGCTCCCCTCTCCCCCAAAAAAATAGCCTGGAGAAGGGAGCTTTCCCGGGCAGGCAGAGCTGTATCAAATATATCCTTTATTTTCTCCCGGGCAGAAAAGACAAAGCCCTGCCAGCTGGAGGCGCGGGGAGAAAGCCCAAGAACCTTTAAATCCCCAAGGGAACCATAAAAGCTGGCTGCCAGTCCCTGCCGTTCCAGGAAAAAGCGGTAGTCAAATCCACCCGGGTTGCGCCTGCCTGCAGGCTCATACAGCGTACCCTGCAGGGAAAGCTGTTGGCCGTAAAAAAGCGGCGGTATTTCTTCCCCCTGCTGAAAGCGCAGGGTAACGCGGATCTGGCCACAGACAGCCTTTACCCTCCCCCCGGCCTCAAATGTTTCCGGCTTTAGAGGAAAAACAACTTCACCCTCTCCCCACAGGGGCTCTCCCGCCACGAGGCCCACCAGCCTTCCCCGCTCTCCACTATACTCCCGGATGTTACCCCGGCTAGCTTCCAGGGATAGCTGGCAGGCCAGGGCCCCCGCCGCTAAAAACAAAAGCAGCAAAGGCCCCGCAAATGATTTTTTTCTAACTAGCTGAATGAGGGACAATAAAATGGAGAGGGCAAGGGCAGCTAAAACGACAGGGCTTGCCAGGTACAAGCCCAGAATAATCCCTGCGGCAAAGCAGATGGCTACGATTACCAAAGGCCTGTTTGTCATAGGATATTATTTCTACGGAAGCTAAAGTTTCCCTGCATGTCTTTAGCCGCAGAATATCACAGGCGGCGGCGCTTGAAGGAATTTGCTGAAAAGCAACGAATTGTTACTTGGTAAAGGTCCAAAGGAACATTTGCTTTTGCCAAAAATATATAGAAAGGATGGCCAAGGTCAATACAATTATGCCCTACTCTGTTTCGGAAGAAAGCTTTACCAGCCTTATTTCATTGTATAAAAAGACAAGCAATAGCTTGAAATGGGAACCACTGTTTATCCTGCCGCCCTGGCTAAAGGTATGGTGGCAGGAATTTGGCAGCTGCTACGAACTACTGCTCCTTTCCGTGCGCAAAGGAGAGGAAGTGATAGGCCTGGCACCACTGAAAAAAAAGGATGACACTGCCTCCCTGATTGGTAGCAGCGATGTTACCGATTATGTTGACTTTATAGTCAGCCCCGGCAGGGAAGAAATTTTTTTTGAGCTAATACTTACCGGGCTGCAAAAAAAAGGAATTAAATACCTCGAACTAAAGCATTTTCGGCCTGAATCTGCAATAGCAAATTACATGGTTAAAGCAGCCAGGGAAAAGGGGCTTCTCCTATCCCTGGAGCCTGAAGAAAAATCGCTGGAGATAAGCCTTCCCGACAGCTGGGAGGCATATCTAGCCCTCCTATCCAAAAAACAGCGCCACGAGGTGCGCCGAAAAATTAGAAACTTAAAAAAGGCAGGTCAGATCAATTTCCGCCTTCTATCTGGCAGGGATGAGCTAGCAGGCTGGACAGACAGCTTTTTCAGGCTTTTTAGAGAAAGCAGGCAGGACAAGGCATCTTACATGACACCCAAAAGAGAGGCCTTTTTCCGCTCCATGCTCGAAACCATGGCAGAGTGGAATCTTTTAAAAATGGGTGTGCTGGAATTTGAAGCGGAGCCGGCAGCGCTCACATTAATGTTTGATTACCAGCACAGGATACTCCTCTACAACAGCGGTTACAATCCCAGGCTGCGCCATTTAAGCGCAGGCCTGGTCTCCAAGTTATTGTGCATAAAGGACAGCATTAAGAAAAACAGGAAGGTATTTGATTTTCTCAAAGGAGATGAAGCCTATAAATACCGCCTGGGGGGCAAGGAAGTACCCCTTTACCGCTGCCTTCTTTCACTATAAATAAAAAAAGGGGGCTTCTTGTTGCTATGCTTTCTAGGAAGGGAAGAATCGCTGTTCTAAGCTTCCACAGCTGCCCTATGGGCAGAATAGGAGGCAAAGATACAGGCGGTATGAGCATCTACCTGCGGGAGCTTTCCAGGGAGCTGCAAAAACTGGGCTTTACCCTGGATATCTATACCCGCTTAAACGGAGATAAACACCCCGTCCTTATGAAGTTGTACCCCGGCGTACGACTCATACACTTAGAAGCGGGTCCTCAAGAACATTTAGATAAATTACAGGTTTACAAATACCTAAATTTATTTAATTTGTCCCTGGAGAGCTTCAGGCGAGAAAAAGGTCTGCACTATGATTTGATATTTAGCCACTACTGGCTCTCCGGCTGGGCGGGGCTCCAGCTGCAAAAATGGTGGCAGATCCCCCAGGTCATCATGTTTCATACCCTGGGTGCCATGAAAAATGCCAGCTGCAGGGAAGAGGCAGAACCCAGGCTGCGCCTTGAGACAGAAAAGCTGTTGGCCAGGCGCTGCCAGCGAGTCATCGCTGCCACCAAAAAAGAAAAAGAACAGCTCATAAGCCTTGGCGCAAAACCTGAAAATATAAGGGCGGTCCCCTGTGGAGTAAACTTAGAGCTTTTCCGCCCCCTGGACAAAAAGAAATCCAGGCAGAAACTGGGCCTGGAGGCAGAAAAAATTATCCTCTTTGTAGGTAGGCTCGAGCCTATTAAAGGCCTGAAACGTTTATTGAGGGCAGCTAAATACCTAAAAGGTAGGCACGGACTTAAGCTGGTAATCGTGGGCGGCGATGAACACAGCCTGGAAGAAATACGGATGTTAGAAAAGCTCGCCCACTCTCTGCAAATAAGGGATATGGTAAGCTTCCTAGGGTTGGTTGACCATGAAATGCTGCCTTATTACTACAGCGCGGCTGATGTCTGCGCTGTAGCATCCTATTACGAAAGCTTCGGGCTGGTAGCGCTGGAAGCCCTGTCCTGCGGTACCCCGGTGGTGGCCACCGAAGTAGGCATTTTGCCGGAAATTATCAGGCAGGGGGAAACCGGCTATCTTTTGCCCAACAACTGCAGTGCCTCCTCTCTGGCTGACAGGCTGGCCTACTTTCTGGACAAAAACAGCCGCTATCCTGCCGCCGCTGTGCGAGAAACAGTATCTTCTTTCGGCTGGCACGATATCGCCCACCAGGTAAAAGAGGTATTCGATGAGATGATCTCTTAGACGACCGGCTGCCTAGCCCCATTTTTTTTCAAACCACAGGGTGCTGGCCCAGGCCGTAAACTGCAGGGAGCGGTAGAGGCGGTAGGCTGGCAGGTTATGGCTGTCCACGGTCAGTTTCACCAGCTCTATACCCTTTCCCTTAAGGTAAGAAAGGGCTTCGGCCAGAAGGCCTTTACTAATCCCCCTCCCCCGGTAATCGGGATCAACACCCAGCATGTGAATCCTGCCTTCGGCCCTTTCCTGCGAACGCTTTGTCCAGCAGTAGCCCACCGGCCGACTGCCCTCATAGGCAAGGATCACATCCTTCGCCGAGCTTCCCTTAAGATTGATGCGGTATCTTATCTCCTCCACCGTATTGGGATTAAAGCCCCAGGACCCTTCAAAAGCCTTATTCTGCAAGCGGGTAAGCTCTTCCTCCTGGCCAGGACAAAGGTGTAAGTAGCGGATGTTGGCAGGGGCAGAGTGCTTTATCTCTTCTCTGCAGTAATGCACAATGCTTCTTTGCATCTCCAAATATTTGCGGATATACTTAAAGCCCAGCCTGGCCAAAGCGGCCTTGCCAGCTTCATTGTCATCATGTATATTAATATGAGCCAGCGTAAGCCCAAGTTCCTGCATGCGCTTCTGAGCGCTAAAAAACAGCTTGGAGGCCAAGCCTTTTCTGCGGTGGCAGGGATGAACCAGGCAGTTAAGGACAGCCCTGCCAATATTAAGCTCAGGCGTAATGTCAAGGCAGCCCACCAGCTCGCCTACGCTCTCCACCACAAAGAGGTTTTTCCCCGGGGAATAATTGGGCCGGCTGAGCTGCTCTTTAAGCTCCCAAAGGGCAGGCTCCAAATGATCTGCCTTCTTGATCTCCTGGTATAGCAAAAGAAACTTGTTCCAATCGGATGGCCGATAATTCCTGATATGATATTGCTTATTATATAAAGACATACCCTTTAAAATCCCTTCCAAGATATATTTTTCAAGGAGGCATGGCGAAATGACCAAACAAATCTATGTCCTGGTGATTACTCCACACCCTGATGACGCTGAGTTCGGTGTGGCAGGAACAGTAGCCCTCTGGACCGCAC
>JAAZDU010000237.1 GCA_012512665.1 Bacillota bacterium
AGATATTCTGTCTGCCAATCCTTTTCTGTTGCAGGCTTTACCTCTTGGCTAAGGCTCATAGTTCTGGGACAACCATAAATTTCTACTCCAGCTTCAGTTAACTGCTTAATAACATCGGGCAAAAGCTGTGAATAAATATCTTTATGGACTAATAGCGTTTCCACTGCATTGCATACCCCGGGTCTCTGTGTTTTAGCGTTAAAGATGATATTTGCAGCCATCTTCAGTTCTGCAGATTTGTCCACGTAAATGTGACAATTTCCACTGCCTGTCTCAATAACAGGAACCGTGGCATTATCTAATACAGTTTTAATAAGAGAAGGACCGCCCCTGGGAATCAAAACATCTAAATAGCCGTTCATTCTCATCAACTCTTGGGCAGCTTGCCTGCTTGTATCTTCAATTAAAACCACAGCATTTGGTGGAAGATTTGTTTTTTGCAGCCCTTCTTGAATGATAGACACGAGAAGTCTGTTTGTTACTATAGCTTCTGAACTACCCCTTAATACTACCGAGTTTCCAGATTTTATCGTAAGTGCTGCTGCATCAACAGTTACATTAGGCCGTGCTTCATAAATAATACCTATCACACCGAGTGGAACACACATTTTACCGATTTCAAGACCGTTCGGCCTTCGCCACATAGATTTAATTTCACCTATAGGATCAGGCAAGGCAGCTATAATGCCCAGGCCTTCAACCATTTCATTTATTCTTTTCTCAGTTAGTTCCAATCTGTCGTAAAAAGCTTTAGTATAATTTTTTTTACTTAAATTTTAAAGGTCTTTTCTATTTACTTCTAATATTGCTTCTTGTCTTTCCTGGAGCATCTTGGCGATTTGTTCCAGCGCAGCGTTTTTTCGGTTGCTATCTAGAGTAGCCATTTCTTTTGATGCTAGCTTTGCAGCTTTGCATTTTTCAAATACATCTTTGTTAGCCATATTTTTTACATCCTTTCTAATAAATTACCATATTGTTTCTATGAATAATTTCATCAGCATAACAATAACCGAGAATATCCTCTATATCCTGTGTTTTTTTACCTTTTATCAGCTGCAGCTCTTCTGAGCTGTAATTAACCAATCCTCTAGCTAATTCGTTTCCATCTTTTGTACAAATTGAAACAGTTTCCCCCTTAGAAAAGGACCCGCTTACTTCTATTATTCCTATAGGGAGAAGACTTTTACCGTGCTCCATAATAGCTTTTTCTGCTCCTTCATCTATAACAATGATGCCTTTTACCGTTTGGCCAAAAGCTATCCATTTTTTTCTGCTCTTCATCTGGGACGAGCTAGAAGAAAAAAAGGTGCCAATTTCCTCCCCATCTAAAAGTCTTTGCAGTACGTTTTGTTTTTGACCATTTGCTATTACCATATCAATGCCTGAACTTAAAGCAATTTCAGCAGCTAGTAGCTTAGTAATCATGCCTCCAGTTGACAGGCTATCATTTGTTTCTCCTGCAAGTTTTTTTATATCCGGGGACAATTCGCTTACCAAAGGGATCAGCTTTGCTTTCGGATTAAGAGCGGGGTTAGAATCATAAAGCCCTTCCGTATCAGTTAAATTAATTAATAAATCCGCATCTATAAGGCTGGCAACTAGGGCTGATAACTGATCATTATCCCCTAATTCTATCTCTTCTGTAGAGACAGTATCGTTTTCATTTACAATAGGAATAACGTCATAATTAAGTAAAAATTCAAAAGTATTATGTGCGTTAATAAATCTTTTTCTATTCTCAAAGTCCAAACGTGTTAACAAAATTTGAGCTACAGTGTAACCATATTCTGCAAATATTTTTTCATAAAATTGAATAATAAGCCCCTGGCCTATTGCAGCCATAGCCTGTCTTTCAGGAATTGTAAGGCCCTTTTTCTTTATTCCTAATTTTCCTATTCCAGCGCCCACTGCACCGGAGGAAACAAGTATAATTTTTTTATCCTGATTTTTTAAATCTGCTATTTGTCTTACAATTTTTTCTATATAAGACAAATTTAATTTTCCTGTAGAATATGTTAATAGGCGGGTGCCTAATTTTATTACAATTTTTTCTGCATTTTTAAGTTTAGCTCTACGTATTGTCAAAACTTGTCCTCCTAATAAGATTCACTTAATTCAGCTGCTCGTTTGGCTGCATTTACTACTGCTTTAATAATGTGGCTTTTAACAGCGCCCTCCTCGAGGTAGAAGAGCCCTCTACTGGCAGTACCTCCGGGAGAAGATACCATGTTTTTTAAACGTGCCGGATGTTGTTTTGTCTCCAATACCATTTTGGCAGAACCCAAGAAAGTTTGTGAGGCAAGCAGCTCCGATTGTTCTCTTGTTAGACCAAGCTCAACACCTGCATCGGCAAAAGCTTCGATAAGAAAAAAGACAAAAGCAGGTCCACTGGCGCTAAGACCGGTGATCGCGTTCATATATTTTTCTTTTATTTCTATAACCATCCCCAGTGGTTCGATAAGAGTCATTATATTCCTTTTAATATCAAGCGGTACATCAGAAGCAGATATCGCAATAATACCTTCTCCCAATACACAAGGTGTATTGGGCATAAGTCTTATCACATTTGGTCCGGGCCTGGCACCTAGTTTGCTTTTAATAAAAGATGTAGGTACTCCTGCTGCTATAGATACAACGGTATGGTTTGGCGTAATATATTCTCTTATGTTATCCAGTAATTCTCCCATGTCTTGTGGCTTTATGGCTAAAAAAATTATTTTAGACTGCTGACATAAATCCTTAAGAGATGCTGCTTCCTTAATATTAAATTCTTTTTTCATCTCTTCAATTTTTGTTTTAATGTTATCAAATAATATTATTTCCTGAGCACTTATTATATCTTTTTTTAAAATACCCCGTGCTATAGCACTGCCCATGGTACCACAACCGATTAAGCCGACCATATACATACTCCTTTTAGTCATTTAATTAATTTAAGGTATTAATATATTATTTTATATTAAAGAAACGCTTATTGCAATAAACATGGTCGCAAAAAAGCGCAAAAAAAAAATAAAAAAAAAAAATAAAAAAGCTGACTATCTAAAAGGCTAACTATACTTGACTCGATATTTAGCTTAATATTTATTTATATGTATTATATTGTAATACTGTGTAATACCGTATAATTCTATGTATTATTTTGTTCTGCTATGCATTATCAACGCGTAAAGCATGCCTGATATGAAATGATTTTTCTCCTTTACCCAGTGAGTTTAACCACTGGATAAGATCATCGTCCTTCCAGGCATTACTTTAAAACTAACAATATCCTGTTTTCGCACTTTGCTATGCTCAACAGGTTTTTCTATTAATCTTTCATTTTTTTTACTATTGCTACTGATGTGTTCTAGCTTTTGTGATAAGCTACCAATAAACTCACCTCGTTCCCACCTTCCCCATTTAATTTCTCCATTTAAAAAAGTAAAAGTGCCTTCGCCGTGCAAACACCATTTTTTACTTCACCTTCATATTTTTCTCCATTAGAAAGAATTAATTTTTCTGGCATCGCTGATCATGACTCCTTCAAGCCCCAGTTAACCCTGTTAAAGTTATTTTTTAACAAGTTTATTACATCCCGAACATTTTTTTTACAACCAGGGCAGTGCTGCATATTTTTAACAATTATTTCACCACAAATACATTTAATAGCATACATTGAAAGCTTATATTGAGTTTGCTCTAAATTGTAAGTATCCGTATTGTCAGCTTTTGTAGTAGAGCTTTTTTGAGTAAAGTTAATTTTGTTTAGCGATTCTTCATTTAATTCGCCATTGACCTGACTGTGAATCATTAAAATGCTCTGATCTGAAAAACCTAATTTTTCTTTTAACAGGCTCAGATTATTTTCCTGCATGTACAGCTGTAGTGCATGTGTATAGCGCAAAACTTTAGGAGATACGTTTTTTTTGATATTACCTCTCTTTGCATATCTGGCCAACATCTGCTGGATATATCTAGTTTTTAATGGGTTTCCTTTTAAGGTTGTGAAAATATAAGTCGAAAAATTAGATTTTTTTTGCTGGCACTCCCTCCATTCATTTAATAATGGCAAAAGCCTTTCTTCAATTGTAATAGTACGTTTTTTAGTTTTACTGTTTATAATGAGTTCGCCTTTTTTAGTATCCAGGTCATCCCACTTCAGATTAATTAATTCTGTAAGCCTTATCCCGGTGGAAAGCATTAAATCAAGAATAAGATGGTTTCTTTTCCCAGTTGGGTATCTACGATTAGGCTGTTTTAACAGTATGTTTTGTTCTTGCTCGGATAAAAAAACAAGCATATTTTTTTTCCCCATATACACAATCCTTTGTTTATTTTATTAATATTGCGTATTATATAGCTGAATTTTATCAAGAATAGGTAAGTATGTCAACAAATTCCTGAAGCTTATAAAACAATAAAAATACTGTAGTAAGAGGCTTTATTATGCCTAACAATCACTTATTTTTAACTTTGCTGAATAAGGTTTGCTACATAATGTGCTATACTGAAACATGATGTAAGACCTGGAGATTCAATGCCAATTAAATTTATTAAACCCGGTATATTTTTGTCTGCTTCATGGGCAATAATGAAATCTCGAAATGGTTCGCCTGGCCCTTGAAGTTTTGGACGAATGCCAGACATTTCGGGTGTAAGATCTTCAGGGCTTGTTATAAAAGTTAAGTAAGTCCTGGCAACCTCATAAAATTCTTCTCTGCGATTAGCGTTAACACTATAATCTATCTCATTAACGTAATGAATATTTGGACCAAGGCGGAGTCTTCCATCAAGCGCTTTGGTAAGATGAATTCCTAGTGTTTTTAATTCCTTTAAGGGAGGGGGATATATTAATCTTGAAACTAACTTTGCTTTATTATAAGAAATGCTAAAATATTCTCCTTTACATGGATATATCCGATATCCAGCTTCATCAACATTTATTCCAGCCAGACTTGCTACCTGCGCAGAGTTCAAGCCTGCACAGTTTATTAACCAGCGGCTTTTAATTATCTCTTCTTTGCCACTTGGATCACAATATTTTGCAAAGAGTCCGTTTCCTATATCATCTATACCGGTTAATTCGTGTCTATAACCTATTATCACTCCATTTCGGAGAGCTATTTCCTCTAGGCGTTTCATAAGCTTATAAGAATCAATAATACCTGTATAAGGTGAATATAGCCCGGCTACCGCTTTAACATGTGGCTCCAACTTTTTTATTTTTTGAACTCCTAGCAGTTCTAATCCTAAAACGCCGTTGGCCTCGCCCTGCTCCTTTAGTTCTAAAAGAGTTTTTACTTCATCTTCTGTTCTAGCAATTATTATTTTACTTATCTGCTGGTGAGGTATATGTTTTTCTTGACAGAACTTGTACAGCATTGGTCTGCCTTGAACGCAAAGTATGGTTTTAAGACTATCTTGAGGATAATATATCCCGGCATGAATAACCTCGCTATTGCGGCTGGATGTTTCCAGCCCAAAAGTATCATTCCTCTCCAGGAGAGTAATAGTTGCGCTGCTAAACTTTTCCGATAATATAGCAGCGCAAGCCAAACCAATAACTCCCGCCCCTATAATTAAAAAATCGGTTTGATCCATCTATTCATCCCCCTGTTAGCACAAATAATTAAATCTGTATGCTGCAACAATAACAAAATATTTTTCCCTTCAATGATATATTAACCTTGGAATACAATAACAGTAAAGGAGTACAGGATAAATAATAGAAAATATTTTATTGCTTCTTCTTGATTATATTTCCCTGACAAAAAGGATGCCTTTGTCTTGATTTTATTTATTATCATAGAAGCGCAAGCTGCAGAAAATGA
>JAAZDU010000238.1 GCA_012512665.1 Bacillota bacterium
AATTCCTACCCATTACTTCAATAACATATACTCTTTCGTGGGAGGTAGCGGTATCCCTCAGCTTGTTGATAGCATCGGTAACAGTATTAACAGCGGTATCAAAGCCTATGCAATCAGTTAGTGCAAGATCATTATCAATGGTGCCCGGTACAGCTATCACTGGAACACCCTGCCTCGCCAGGGCTAGCGCACCATGAAAAGAGCCATCACCACCTATTACCACCAAACCGTCAAGTTGTAATTCTTTAACAAAGGAGATAGCTTTACTCTGGCCTTCTGCCCCCAAAAACTCAGGGCAGCGAGCTGTATGCAAAATGGTTCCACCCCGGTGAATTATATCGGCTACCGAACCCAGTTTCAGTTGCACATAATCCTCTTGCAGCAGACCGGAAAAACCCCTTTTAATGCCATAAACCTCCAGGCCAAGGAAAATCGCCTGCCTGACAACGGCGCGGATAGCTGCATTCATCCCTGGAGCATCGCCACCGCTGGTTAAAACTCCAATTCTTTTCATTATTTTAGGCCTCCTGTACTTTCTGCACCATGACTGAACCGCTGCCCATTTTCTCTTCTAGTTTCCGCACAATGGTCTCTTCATCTTTTACCCAATAAGCCTGATCTACAAGGACTACCTTTTCATACTGGTTAAAAACGAGGTAAACTGGAACACCGCCTCGATGTGATGCCAAAAGATCCCTTAGCTCCATCATATCGCCAAGGTTTTTTTCAGGGGGTATTTTAATAAAAATTTGCACAGGTTCCTTCGGGAGCAAGATAGCACTTTCTGCAATCACCTTAGCAGCATCTTCCTCCCTCATATCCGTTCTACCGCTAATGATTAACACCTGGTCTTCGGAGAAATAATTTGGGTTGCGTTCATAAAGATCGCTAAAAACTATAACCTCAACTTCCCCAGTAAGATCCTCCAGGCTAAGAAAGGCCATAGGGCGTCCCTTTTTGGTATAGATTACCCGAGAAGAAGAAATAATACCCGCCAAGGTTACAGTTCTATTGTTTCCTACTTCTTTTAGCTCTGAACAGGTCTGTAAGGAGGAAATTCTTTGCAAAATAGGTTCATAAAAATCTAGTGGGTTACCCGAAATGTAAAGACCTAAAACTTCTTTTTCCATGGAAAGCTTTTCTTTTATGCTGAACTCCTCCAGGGAAGAAAACTCATCTTTGTCATGCATAACCTGGGAGGGCTTTTCCTCTAAAAACTCAAACATGGTAAGCTGACCGTTTTCCTTACTTTTCTTATAAGCAAGCGCTTTTTCCACACATTTATCCTGAGCAGCTAACATTTGTGAGCGGACGCCTAGAGAGTCAAAGGCTCCACTTTTTATCAGACTCTCTAAAACCTTTTTATTAAGGGTTTTTAAATCAACGCGAAAACAAAAATCTTCAAAAGATAAAAACCGGCCTTTCTTTCTAACAGCAATTATATCTTCTATGGCTCCCATGCCAACATTTTTAATAGCTGCCAGGCCAAATCTAATTTCCTTTTCACCAGTTACGGTAAAATTGGTAAAGCTTTCATTAATATCTGGAGGTAAAACCTTTAAGCCTAACCTTTTACAGTCATTAATATAAAAAGCAATTTTATCACTTTGTAACATATGGCCTGTGAGAGTAGCAGCCATGAATTCCACAGTATAATTTGCTTTCAAAAACGCTGTTTGATAAGCAACAAGGGCATATGCTGCCGCGTGTGACTTGTTAAACCCATAAGATGCAAATTTCAAAATAAGGTCAAAAAGCTCGCGGGCTACTTTTTCAGAATACCCTTTTTTTATGCAGCCCTGTATAAAAAGGGAGCTCTGTTGATCCAGGATTTCTTTTTTCTTCTTGCCAATAGCGCGGCGTAGCAGATCTGCTTGTCCCAGTGAATAACCAGCTGCTTTTGCTGCTACTTGCATAATCTGTTCCTGGTAAACCATTACTCCATAAGTTTCCTTTAGTATCGGCTCAAGGCTGGGATGAAAGTAATCAATAGGTTTATGGCCGTGTTTACTTTCGATAAATGTTGGAATTTGCTCCATGGGACCAGGCCTGTAAAGGGCAACCACAGCAATAATATCCTCAAACTTGCTGGGCTTTAACTCCCGCAATATGCTTCGCATACCGCTGCTTTCTAACTGAAAAACACCAGCAGTATCGCCAGCCGACAATAGTTGAAAAGTCTTTTCGTCTTCTAAAGAAATTTTATCTAACTGCACATTAAGCTTCCTTCTTATTTTTACATTTCTTACCGTTTCCTCCATAATGGTAAGGGTTTTGAGGCCCAAAAAATCCATTTTGAGCAGGCCTAACTCCTCCAGTGTTCCCATGGGAAATTGAGTAACAACTACGCCCTCAGCCGTCTTCTGTAAGGGCACGTGCTCAACCAGTGGCCTGGCAGCTATCACTACCCCGGCGGCATGGACGGAAGCATGCCGGGGCAAACCTTCTGCAGCTTTGGATAAATCAATTAACTCTTTATATCTTTGCTCACTGCGGTACAGTTCTCTTAGCTCTGCGTTTTGTTCCAGCGCTCTTTCTATGGTCATCCCCGGTTCAAAAGGAATTAATTTGGCAATGCGGTCCACTTCTCCATAAGGAAAATTTAGAGCTCTGCCAACATCCCGGACAGCAGCCCGGGCAGCCATAGTACCAAAAGTGATTATTTGCGCAACCCTATCGGCCCCATATTTTTCAACCACATACTGGATAACGCTATCCCGCTTTTCATAGCAGAAGTCAATATCAATATCGGGCATGGTAACCCTTTCTGGATTTAAAAAACGCTCGAATAAGAGCCCGTAGCGTAGGGGATCAATGTTGGTAATAGATAGTGCATAAGCAACCAGGCTACCAGCGGCAGATCCCCTCCCCGGACCTACCATTATGTTATTTTCACGTGCATAGCGGATAAAATCCCAGACTATTAAGAAATACCCTGCATATCCCATTTTGTTTATTACTGATAGCTCATAATCCAGCCTTTCTTTTATTTCCGGCGTTATTTCATCATATTTTTGAGCTAATCCCTCTTCACATAGCTTTCGTAAATATGTATCTTCAGTATAGCCAGCAGGAAGTTCATAATCGGGCAAATAAGTTTGGCTAAAATCAAAATCAACATTGCAGCGACGAGCTATCTCAAGGGTATTATCGAGGGCATCTGGAAAAGACAAAAAAATTTTTGCCATCTCTGAAGGATCTTTAAAGTAAAACTCTTCCGTCTCAAACTTTAGCCTATTTTCATCCTCAACCGTTTTTCCGGTTTGAATACATAAAAGCACATCATGCAAGCGTGCATCTTTGCGCCGAAGGTAGTGAACATCGTTAGTAGCTACCAGGGGTATCCCTGTCTCCCGGCTTATCCGGACCAGCCCTTTGTTTACTTTAACTTGGTCAGGAATACCATGGTCTTGAAGTTCTAAAAAGAAATTGTCTTGGCCAAAAATATTATTAAACCGCACTGCCGTTTCCTTTGCTTCATCATATTTATTATGTATTAACAATTGCGGGATTTCACCCGCCAGGCAGGCGCTTAAGCCAATAAGGCCCTGGCTGTATTTCTGCAGCAATTCCATGTCAATCCGAGGTTTGTAATAAAAACCTTCTAAAAAACCCTTACTAACCAGCTTGATCAAGTTTTGATACCCTGTTGCATTTTCGGCAAGCAAGACCAGATGGTATTGGAAATCATCTTTACTTGCCTCCTTTTGAAAACGCGAACGGGGTGCAACATATACTTCACACCCTATTATGGGTTTTATGCCATATTCTTTGCAGGCTTTATAAAAATCAACGACACCATACATCACGCCATGATCTGTAATGGCTACAGCCTCCATATCCATCTCACTGGCAGCCTTAACCAATTCCTTTATCCGCGCTGAACCATCTAATAGGCTAAATTCCGTGTGAACATGAAGATGAACAAACTTCTCCCTCAACATTTTCCCTCCAAATTTGCCAACTTCTTTGC
>JAAZDU010000239.1 GCA_012512665.1 Bacillota bacterium
ATATAAAGCACCTCCAAATAGATTTAGCAAATGACATGAGCTAAGAAGTGCAAGCCTAGCGCCAGTCTATGATTGCTTATTAATCATTATCTCCTTTTTTATGGCAATTATATCTTACAGGAGGGGTAAATTAAAGATTATTAACGAAGTTGAAATGTTAAAATGATAAAGGAAAGATATATTTCATGTAGAATTTGTTAACATAAATTAGAAATCAGGGGTGTTGGCGTGTTCCAGGTTATAACAAGGTCCCCTCAAGAAACTTTACGGCTTGGTAGCAGTCTGGGGGAAAAAATGTCCGCTGGCATGGTCCTGGCGTTAAATGGAGCACTGGGAACGGGGAAAACGGTATTAGCCAAAGGTATAGCCCGGGGTCTTGGTGTTAAAGAATTGGTCATAAGCCCAACTTTTACGCTTATCCAGGAATACCAGGGGAGGGTGCCCCTTTTCCATTTTGATTTTTACCGTTTGGATAGGGCGGAAGAAGTAGAAGCTTTAGGCTATGAAGAATACTTTTTAGGTGAAGGGGTCTGCCTGGTGGAGTGGGCGGAAAAGTTCCCCTTTTTACTGCCTGAAGACCATTTTGAAATCTGCATACAACAGGTTGGACAAAATATGCAGGAGAGGCTTCTAAAGTGGCGCTCTTTTAGTTCACGCTATGCCGGGTTGGAGGAGGTTTTAAGACAATATGCTGTTGTTGGGCATTGATACTACGACTTTGTCCTGCAGTGTAGCTATTGGTGAGGAGCAGCAGCTTTTTGGAGAGTATACTTTAAACATTAGAAAAACACACTCACAAAGGCTCATGCCTCTTATCGACAGTTTGCTACGGGATACAGGCTTTACCCTGGAAGATTTAGAGGGAATAGTGGTCAGCAGGGGGCCGGGTTCTTTTGCCGGCACCCGCATTGGTGTGGCTACCGCCAGGGGAATAAGCCAGGGGCTGGGCATACCCGTTGTTGGCGTGCTCTCGCTGGAAGTGCTGGCCTCTGCTTTTACTGCCATGCCAGGCCTTGTTTGTCCTCTCTTGGATGCCAGGCGGCAGCAGGTTTATACTGCTCTTTACCGGGTGACGGAAGGAAAGTTAATAGAAATAATGCCTCCAGCTGCTCTTCACCTGGAAGAATTAATTAAGAACATAATGCCCCTGCAGGAGAAAGTCCTTTTTACCGGAGAGGGCGTTAACACATATGCTTTATATTTACATAATGAATTGGGGAGCTTTTTTGCCAAGGCTCCACCTGAACTTAGCATAAACCGGGGAGCTTTTGTCCTCAAAGCTGGATACCAGGCTTTTAGCAGGGGAGAAGCAGTTAAATATCACCAGCTGCAGCCTTTTTATTTGAGGCTCCCTGAAGCGGAGCGCCGCTTAAGGGAACAGCAGCCAAAAGGTGGTTAAGATGGGTATTAATGTTAAAGAGTTTGTAATTGATCGGGTAAAGGAAAGAGATTTACCCCAGCTTATGGTTATTGAGAACAGTGTTTTTGTTTCTCCCTGGTCCATTTTTACATTCTTGGAGGAGTTAAGGCATAATCGTCTGGCACATTACTATTGTGTTCGCTTTCAGGGGCAGTTGGTGGCTTATGGCGGTGCCTGGGTTGTGCTGGATGAAATTCATATTACAACCATTGCTATCCACCCCTGTTACCAAGGCCAGGGCATTGGCTCCTTGCTGCTTAAGAAGTTTTTTGAGCTGGCGCGCGAACTAAAAGCAAAGGAAATAACGCTGGAAGTAAGAGAAACAAATATGCCTGCACGCCACCTTTATGAAAAGTTTGGTTTTAAGGTCATGGGAGCTAGAAAAAATTATTACGGCGATGAGAGTGCTCTGATTATGACGGCAACACTGGAGGTAGATAATGATGAAAGGCAAGATACTAGGTATTGAAACCAGCTGTGATGATACGGCAGCTGCCGTGGTGGCAGGAGGAAAAACTATCTTAAGCAATGTTATTTCTTCTCAGGTGGATATCCATACCCGTTTTGGCGGAGTGGTGCCTGAGGTTGCTTCGCGCAGTCACCTGGAAGTGATCAATGCCATTATAGATGAAGCCCTGTTGAGGGCGGAGCTGGATTTTTCCCAGTTGTCCGGCATAGCTGTTTCTTATGGGCCTGGTTTGGTGGGCTCCTTGTTGGTAGGAGTGTCTACTGCTAAAGCTCTCGCTTTTGTCAGAAGACTTCCCCTGGCAGCTGTTAATCACCTGGAGGGCCATATCTATGCCAATTTCTTGACGGGTGCTACCATAGGTTTTCCTTTCCTATGCCTTGTTGTATCCGGTGGTCATACTATGCTAATCTGGGTAACAGGGCACAGTCAGATGGAGATCCTGGGTAGAACTCGGGACGACGCAGCTGGTGAAGTTTTTGATAAAGTGGCCAGGGCTTTAAATTTAGGCTACCCAGGAGGACCGGTTATTGACAGGCTGTCGGCCAAGGGTAATCCAGCTTCCATCAATTTCCCCAGGGCGCTGTTAAAAGGCGAAGAAAACTATGATTTTAGTTTCAGTGGACTAAAAACAGCCGTTTTAAATTATATCCACGAAAGAAAAGCTCAGCAAATTGAGCTAAACCTTTTCGACCTGGCTGCATCTTTCCAGGCAGCTGTGGTGGATGTCCTCGTACAAAAAACATATATGGCTGCGCTGGCAAAAGGTGCTAGGCAGGTCCTGCTGGCGGGGGGAGTAGCAGCCAACGCCGAGTTGCGCCGCCGTATGAGGGAGGTCTTTGTCCCAAAGGCAATTGAACTTATATATCCCCCTCCGGAGCTTTGCACTGATAATGCTGCCATGATAGCTTCTGCCGGATACTATCACCTACGGGCAGGAAAAATAGCAGGTTGGGATCTTAATGCGGCCCCTTCTCCAGAACTATGAAAAGAAAAAATGTTCATTTCTTTATGTTACCCAATGTGGAGAATGTGGATAAGGAATTAAAATGCTAGTAAAACAACCTTTTTCTGTGGATAAACTTGTGGATATTGTGGATTACTTTTATTGGTATAAGAAACAAAATACTAGTATATGTGG
>JAAZDU010000240.1 GCA_012512665.1 Bacillota bacterium
CCTTCAATAGTTTCGACAATAAGTATTAATGAAATTGCAACTTTACCATAAGAGGAGGATAAAAATGGCAACAGTAAAATTAGGTTTTGAAAATAAGTTCTGTAACAAGTATATACAGGCTTTATACCCTGGTTTGTATCGTTTTATTTTAATACCTTAAGGAGAGATTTGGCGATGAAAATTTTGCAAGATATTATTTCGACTATTAAAAAGGATGCCCCAGTGAGAGAAGTAAGGGTAGGGCCATTTTGGACAGCCGTCAGGAGCCGTTACTGTGGCCTTTCTTCCACTTTTTTTGATCACAACCATGAAGCAGGGCCTCCCGTAAAAGAAGCCGGCAGTCTTACGGAGAAATCAGCGCTTGAATTGTGTCAGTATGCTTTTAGCGACTCACTGTTGGAGAGAAGTATTGGCCTAGCAGCAATAAACTCCATTTTAGAGGTAGACATAGAGAATAATTGTTTGCAGCGGGTGAACGCATCAGAGCTTTTGCTCAATTACGGCAAGGATAAGCGCGTTAGTATTGTGGGCCATTTTCCCTTTATTCCCCGTTTGAAAGAAAAAGCAGCTAAGTTGTGGGTGCTGGAAAAACACCCTCGTAGCGGTGATTTACCTTCAATAGAAGCAGAAAATGTTATTCCTCAGTCAGATCTAGTGGCCATTACGGGGACAGCACTCCTTAACGGCACAATGGAGAGCTTGCTGGCGCTGTGCCGTAAAGATGCCCTGGTGATGGTTTTGGGACCGACGACCCCTAAATCTCCTGTATGGTACCGTTACGGGGTAAAGCTTATTTCTGGCACAATAGTTACCGAACCTGATACTGTGCTTAAGTATGTTTCACAGGGTATTATTTTCAGCCAGTTTAAAGGAAGAGGCGTAAAACTGGTTACTATGGCTGACTCTGCTGTGAGAAATCTTACAGCAGAGTTAATTAAGCAAAAGGTAAGTTTAAGCAAGGGACAGGTTAAATGTTTTAGTTTGCTTAAGAAAGCAAAATCAAGCATATAACTTGTCCCCTTTGTTTGTGTGTCTTTTTGGCTATAGCCCTTCGGATAACATATTTTGCTTTAATGCCATTAGTTTACTTTCTATTGACTCTGGAAAGAATTTTAAGTACTATAAAATATAAAATTGCTTTGTAATACAATTATTTCTGCTAAGGCTCCATAACCGGAATACTATAATAAATATAAAATATAGAGGAGCAGGTAATTTACTTTGGGTAAAACTTTAAGAAAGGAACCAATTAAATGTTTAAGGGCGAACAGGTGCGAAAATTACGTGAGGAAAGGAATTATTCTCTGGAAGATCTAGCCAAAAAGGGAGGAATTTCTGTTTCTTATTTAAGTGAGATAGAAAGGGGCAGTAAAACACCTTCTTTGACTACCATAGAAAAAATTTCTGCTGCTTTAAATGTTTCATCTAAGGAATTGTTTGCAACACAGAACAAGGAGAGCGGTATCATCCTTGGTGAACGCATTAGGGCTTATCGTGAAGAAAAAGGGTTAAGTCTTAAAGATCTTGCCGATCTATCAGGACTTTCTTATTCCTATCTTTGCGAAATTGAAAAAGGCGCTGTTTTGCCCTCTATTAGAGGATTAAAAAAAATAGCCTCCAGCATGGACGTTCCTCTAAAAAGCCTGATGTCTCCTAGCGCATCCCTGGGGTCAAAATTAACTAATGTCCGGAAGGAGCAGGGATTAAGCCAGGCTGAGCTGGCGAGAAGGGCCGGGCTTTCCCCGGGGCTTATTGGCCAAATTGAGAAAGGCAAGGTGGAGCCGTCTTTAAAGACCATAGAAAAAATTGCAGCGGCTTTAAATATTTCACCTTGCTATTTTATTGTGGAGGAAGACGGCCTGCAGGAAATGCTTAGCCTTTTAAGTGCCGATGTAAGAGCACTGCTTATGGAACCAAAAGTTTTGTCTGTTTTACGTATGCTTCGACAGTGCAATGAGAAAGAGTTTCGCTTTGTTCTTGATTTCATTAAATTGTTAAAACGGTCCAACCTGTGTGATAGCGGTCAAGAATGAAAAGAATATTTCCTGCCAAATAAAACCATCCCCACTTTGGTTTCCTCTGTTTCCAAGGATTCCCGGTTGCTTGCTAATATTTTTTGATAGTTAGCCGATGGCTTGCTTATGTTTGTATTTTTCTGTTATCTTAGCTATAAAGAAATTTGAGGAGCTGCCTGTTAGAGCTGCTGCAGCTAGCATTTTGACACGGCGCTAATTATATATTAGGATTGGAGTAAGATATAGAAATGCTTTTTTTTATTTCCGGACAATATTATTTTTTTGATCAACATATTGCCATTTTGTTCTAGTAATGCCTTTTAATTAACTTAATTAAGGTTGAGGTGATTTAGTGACTGAATTGCTATTAGAAAAACTAAAGGAGGCTACATTTTCGATAGTACCAATTGTTATTTTGGTAATGATCCTGAATTTTACTCTAGCGCCAATGCCCTTGTGGGGTGGTGTTGTTCTTTTTTTAGTCAGCGCTTTTTTAATGATCTTAGGAATATCCCTATTTAACCTGGGCGTGGATATATCCTTAATTCCGATAGGTGAATATGTAGGTTCTGCCATAGTCAAAAGCAGGAACTTGTTACTAATAATTATAATGACTTTTATTTTAGGAATATTTGTTACTGTAGCAGAGCCGGATTTAATTATATTGGCCGGTCAGATAAGCGGTGTGCCGGATTCCATTATTATTATCACGGTTTCGATTGGTGTAGGCTTGGCAGTGGCAGGGGCTTTTTTAAGAATATTGTTTCAGCTGCCTTTATCGTATATTCTAATTGCCTGTTATCTGATAGCATTTATCCTTTCTGGCTTCACTGGCAATGAATTTCTCTCTATAGCCTGGGAATCTGGTGCGGTGACCACAGGCCCCATTTTGGTGCCTTTTGTAATGGCCCTCGGGCTTGGGTTAACGTCAATCCGCGGTGATAAGACGTCAGAGGAGGACAGTTTTGGTCTTGTTGCTCTAACCCTTATAGGGCCGATTATCGTTGTGTTGATCCTTGGAATGTTTTTTAAGCCTTCGGGTGGCAGTGCTATGAGCGTGCCAGGGCTAGAGTCATTTTCAGACATAGTCTCACTTTATAGTTCCAATTTTACGGCATACTTTGTGCAGGTAGCCATAGCTTTGTTTCCAATAATTTTTCTTTTTGCTATCTTTCAAGTATGGAGGCTGCGATTAAAAACAAGGACATTATTAAAAATCGGTGTTGGCACAATATACACCTATTTAGGCCTAGTCTTATTTTTAGCCAGCGCAAATATCGGCTTTATGCCCGCAGGATATCAGCTGGGAAGCATCCTAATTGAAAATACAAATTCTTTGACGCTCATTCTTGTTGGATTAGCCATAGGTTTTTTTGTTGTTGCTGCAGAACCAGCCGTTTTTGTTTTAAAAAGACAGGTTGAAGAAGTTACAGAAGGGGTAATTTCCGCCAAAGCGATGGGTATGGGGCTATCTGTTGGAGTGGCTGTATCCGTAGGCTTAGCCATGCTCCGTGTTGTTACGGGATTATCTATCCTTTATTTTATTATTCCGGGATATATGATTGCCCATATCCTGTCATTTTATATCCCCCCTCTTTTTAACTCAATTGCATTTGATTCAGGTGCAGTTGCTTCGGGGCCGCTGGCGGCAACATTTATGCTTTCTTTTGCCATAGGAGCCAGTGAAGCTATCGGTGGCAGTGTATATACCGATGCATTCGGTATTGTTGCACTCGTAGCCTTGATGCCGGTCATTACCCTTTCATTGTTTGGTTTGATCTTTGCCATTAAATCAAGAATTGCAGAAAGGGAAGTTGTTATACCAGCTGTAGAGGATACAATTATTGATTTAGACGATTCTTCCGATCAAGCTGTTGAAGATAATAAACCTGATGAAATTTCCCGACCCTATTAAAGAAGACACATAAGCAATTTTCAACCAATTCAAAGGGAGATGGTGCGGCTAAATAAAAGGTAAGAGGCTTCATAAAATCATGCGATTTATATATTGTATATTAAACCAAACGGAGGGTTACTAATGAGAAGTAGTTCGGTGACCAGATTGGAGGCACTGATTACTATAATGGATTACAGTTTACGAGATGTTTTGATTAAGTTATTAAATAAAAGCAGCATACCAATGTTCTTGCTTTTTCATGGGTACGGTTCGGCTAAATCAGTAATTTACGACATCCTTGGTTATGGAGGGCCCAAGAAAGTTATTTCTGTAAGTATTCAGACAAAAAAAATGTCAGATTATATTTTAAATCAACTTCATAATGAAATTGATTTTAGCAAGCCAGGAACAGGGGTAGCATGTACAATAAGCTTAAGCAGTATCAGCAGTGTTCTTTCGATGATCCTTAAACAGACTGATGAAAAAATAAATGAGGAAAAAATAAAGATGGGAAGTGAGAAAGTGATTGTAACATCAAAGGAGCCCTATCATTTAATCGTAACTATTGTTAATAGAGGATACTTTGAACAAGTTATGGATGCTGCCAAAGCTGCTGGGGCCACCGGCGGTACATTAGTTCATGCACGTGGTTTAGGTTCAAAAGAAGCAATAAAATATCTTGGTATAACTATACAACCAGAGAAAGACCTTGTTCTAATACTTGCACCACAGGAAAAAAGGCATGCTATTATGGAAAGTATAACTCATGAGGTGGGGTTAAATACGGCGGGAAATGGTATCTGTTTTTCTCTACCGGTTAATTGTGCCCTGGGTATGGAAGCGGGTATAAATAACATAAACAAACTTTAATTAATTATCGAAGAAGAAATTTGCTCTACCTAGCTAAAAAATAAGAGTGCTACAGACGCAAGAGGCCTGTAAGCACTCTTTTTTTGCGCCAACGAGTAAACATGTATAAGGTAAACAGAATAGCAGCTATAATTTTGTCACATAATTCTAAAGGCTTCAAGCATTTTTTCAGAGAATTTCTTGAAATAAAAATGAAATAAAAATGGCTTATAAATGACTAATAAAAATAATAGCAAATAAAGAATTAATAATC
>JAAZDU010000241.1 GCA_012512665.1 Bacillota bacterium
CAGCCAGGTCCTTAACGCGGCCGTGAAAGAGGTAACCGCCGCGATCAAAAACAGCTTGATTAATGCCTTTTTCCAGGGCCCTTTCCGCTAAAAGTTCACCCACCAGGCGGGCAGCCTCACAGTCACCGCCAGTGCTTTTTTGTTCTTTAATGGCAGGATCGAGAGATGATGCAGCTACCAGTGTATGGCCCTCATTATCATCAATAAGCTGGGCATAAATATGCTTGGAACTACGAAAAACGTTGAGACGAGGTCTTTCGGCAGTGCCAGAAATTTTTTGGCGAACCCTTTTATGACGGCGCAAGCGAGCTTGTGTTTTTGGTGCTCGAGCCACAGCCTAACACACTCCTTTCCAACGGCTTCCTGCTATTTACCAGACTTACCGGCTTTGCGGCGTATTCTTTCGTTTTCGTATTTAATTCCTTTGCCCTTGTAAGGTTCAGGAGGTCTAACCCGTCTTATGGTAGCAGCCAGGTTGCCAACCACCTCTTTATCTATACCGCTTATAGTAATCTTGTTGGGCGCCGGGACATCAATGCTGATGCCTTTAGGAGGTGAAATCTGGACAGGCTGCGAATAACCCACATTTAAAACCAAGGTTTCTCCCTGCTTTGCCGCCCTGTAACCTACCCCAGCGATTTCTAAGTTTTTGCTAAAACCTTTGCTTACCCCTTCTATCATGTTGGCAATGAGGCTTCTGGAAAGGCCGTGTAGGGCACGGTGATCTTTACGGTCCGTGGGCCGCTCCACATAAATGGTATTATCCTCTAATTTTACTGTCATAGAGGGGTGGATGGTCCTTTGCAGCTCTCCTTTTGGCCCCTTAACCTTTACCAGGTTTCCATCAATAGTAACCTCCACACCTTTAGGCAGTGGGATGGGTTTTTTGCCAATGCGTGACATAACTAACACCTCCTTACGCCTTTTGTCACCAGATGTAGCAAAGCACTTCTCCGCCTATTCCCTCCCGGCGGGCCTCTTTATCTGTCATAACACCTTTCGAGGTTGAGATAATAGCTATACCAAGGCCTCCAAGCACCTTTGGCAGCTCATCCTTTTTTGCATACACCCTCAGGCCAGGTTTGCTAATCCTCTTCATACCTGATATTACTCTGGTAGAATCGGGACCATAGCGAAGGTAAAGTTTTAAAACTCCCTGCTTATTATCTTTTTTGTATTCGTAGTCTTTAACAAAGCCTTCTTTTTTCAATATTTCTGCGATGGCCAACTTCAGTTTAGATGAAGGCACTTCTACCGTATCGTGCTTTGCCATGTTTGCATTGCGGACACGAGTTAAAAAATCGGCAATAGGGTCTGTCATCATGGAGCAAAAAGACCTCCTTTCTCCCCAACTGTTGCAAAATGCTGTTTATTATTACCAGCTGGCTTTTTTAACGCCAGGAATTTTTCCTTCATGGGCCAATCTCCGGAAGCACAGCCTGCACATGCCAAATTTCCTGAGGTAAGCCCGGGGACGCCCGCACAATTTGCAGCGGTTGTATACACGCACTTTAAATTTTGGTTTCCTTTTAGCTTTGGCTATCAAGGATTTTTTTGCCAAACCACCAGGACCTCCTTCCCTTATTGTGAGTTAGGCAGCGCGGAAGGGCATACCTAAAAGACGCAATAGCTCTCTTGCTTCCTGGTCCGTCTTCGCTGTGGTAACAATAATTACGTCCATGCCCTGGATCCGTTCTACATCATCATAATTTATTTCTGGAAAAATAAGCTGCTCCTTTAAGCCGAGAGAAAAATTACCTCTGCCATCAAACGACTTCGGCGATACACCCCTGAAATCCCTTACCCTGGGCAGGGCAACATTAATTAACTTATCAACAAAATGGTACATGCGATCACCGCGCAGGGTGACCTTGCAGCCGATGGGCATACCTTCCCTTAATTTAAAACTGGCTACAGATTTTTTTGCCCTGATTATAACAGGCTTTTGTCCAGATATGGCAGCCAGATCTTTAGCTGCGCTCTCAAGAAACTTTGGATTTTCTTTGGCAACACCCACGCCCATGTTGATGACTACCTTCTCAAGCGCGGGAACCTGGTAGATATTTTTATAATTAAACATTTCCATCAGCTTGGGCCTTACTTCTTTTAAATATTTTTCCTTTAATAACATGGCCACTACCCCCTTTCAACTGCGTGTCAAAAACATTGGCGTCCCTCTAGTCTATTACTTCCTGGCACCTCTTGCACTGTCTAACTCTTTTGCCGTCAGGCATGATTTTCTTGGCAATCCGGGTCGGCCTCTGGCAGGAAGGGCAGATCAGCATTACCTTAGAGGCATAAAGAGGCGCTTCTACTTCCCTAATCCCTCCCTGCGGCATTGCCTGGGTAGGGCGCGAATGTTTTTTTACGATATTTACACCTTCAACAATAACCTTACCCTCACGGGGAAGGGCTGAAAGGATTTTAGCTCTTTTACCCTTGTCTTTCCCAGAAAGGATAAGCACTTTATCCCCTTTGCGGACATGGATTTTACCCTGAGCCACTTACAACACCTCCCTACACAGATCTCAAATAACCTCGGGGGCTAGAGATATTATTTTCATAAAGTTCTTTTCACGTAGTTCCCGGGCAACAGGGCCAAAAATACGGGTACCTCTCGGCGCTTTTGCATCGTTAATGATAACAGCAGCATTATCGTCAAAGCGTATATATGAGCCATCTGCCCTGCGGTAGCCTTTTTTTGTCCGCACCAGCACCGCCTTAACTATTTCGCCTTTTTTCACAACGCCACCAGGAGCAGCTTCTTTCACGGAAGCAACTATAATATCACCAACATTGGCATACCTGCGATTGGAGCCACCCAACACACGGATACAGAAAAGCTTGCGGGCTCCAGAATTATCTGCAACATTAAGGGTACTCTGGTTTTGGATCACAACTGCCCCTCCTTTCGCCACCTGCTTTACTAAATAAAAATGCTATTAGAGCTCTGATTTTTTTACAATCTCCACCAGCCGCCATCTTTTTTCCTTGCTCAGCGGCCTGGTCTCCATAATTTTTACGCGATCCCCCTGGCGGGCGAGGTTTTCTTCGTCGTGTACCTTGTATTTTTTAGTAACCCGGATAGTTTTCCCATAAAGAGGATGCTTTTTCATTCTCTCCACAGCCACAATTACGGTTTTATCCATTTTATCGCTTACCACGGTGCCTATGCGGGTTTTGCGATTTCCTCTTTCCAAGGATTACTGCCTCCTTTCCGCTCAACTACCCTCTTTTCAACCCAAGCTCTCTTTCTCGCATGATAGTCTTCACCCGGGCAATATCTTTCCTAACCTGCCTGATGCGCATGGGGTTTTCCAGCTGGCCGGTAGCAAGTTGAAACCTTAAATTAAACAGCTCTTCCTTTAGTTCATTAATTTTTTCATTGAGCTCCTGCTTAGTAAGTTCCCTTATTT
This sequence comes from Bacillota bacterium, assembly GCA_012512665.1. Taxonomy (GTDB): domain Bacteria; phylum Bacillota; class Dethiobacteria; order DTU022; family JAAZDU01; genus JAAZDU01. The sequence goes on from JAAZDU010000241.1 coordinate 3,417, forward strand.
CCTTAGCCTTCACTGACTTCACCCCCGCTTTTATCCCTTGCGACAAACTTACAGCGGATGGGGAGCTTGTTGGCTGCCAGGCGCATGGCCTCCCGCGCTACATCCTCCGAAACACCTGCCAGCTCGAAAAGAATGCGACCGGGCTTAACTACGGCAACCCAGTACTCGGGGGAACCTTTGCCCTTTCCCATCCTGGTTTCAGCCGGTTTTTCCGTAACCGGTTTATGGGGGAATATTTTTATCCAAACCTTACCGCCCCTCTTGATATACCTGGTTAAGGCAATCCGGGCAGCCTCAATCTGCTGGCTGGTAATCCAGGCCGGTTCCAGCGCTTGCAAGCCATATTCTCCAAAAGCGATCTCTCCACCGCCTTTGGTACGGCCCTTCATTCTCCCCCGCTGGTGTCGGCGGTACTTAACTCTTTTGGGCATCAGCATTTTCGTCGCCCCCCTTCTTGCCTTCTTCAGATCCTTTTACTTCAGGTAATACATCGCCTTTGTAAATCCACACCTTAACTCCAATACGCCCGTATGTGGTATGGGCCTCTGCTTTACCATAGTCAATATCTGCGCGAAGCGTTTGCAAAGGGACGGTCCCTTCGTGGTAGCTTTCAGTGCGGGCCATCTCAGCGCCGCCCAGGCGGCCTTTACAGACTACTTTAATACCCTTGGCACCAGCCTTCATGGCGCGAAAGATAGCCTGCTTCATAGCCCGTCGAAAGGCCACTCTTCTAGCCAACTGTGAGGCGATGTTTTCCGCTACCAGGTATGCATCAAGCTCGGGGGTTTTGATTTCTATGATGTTGATGTGAATTTTCTTGTCGATCATTTTTTCCAGATCGCTGCGGAGTTGGTCTACTCCGGCACCCTTTTTGCCGATCACCATACCCGGCTTGGCTGTATGAATATTAATGCGCACATTGTTGGCGGCCCGCTCAATCTCTACCTTGGAAACACCGGCAGGTTCCAGTGTTTTTTTAATATAATCCCTTATCTGCAAATCTTCATGGAGAAGCTCAGTATAATTTTTTTCGGCATACCACCGGGCGTCCCAATCGCGAATTACACCTAACCGAAAACCGATGGGACTAATTTTCTGACCCAACTTCTAAGCCTCCTCTTTTTCATTTAAAATGATGGTTATATGGCTGGTCCTTTTACGTATGCGCGTTGCCCTTCCCCTGGCCCTGGGCCTATAACGACGCAAAGTGGGACCTTCGTCTACATAGGCTTGTGCCACATATAGGTTGCTAACATCCATGTCGTAGTTGTGCTCGGCATTGGCCTTGGCAGACTGCAATACTTTGTTTATAAGGAATGCCGGCTTATTAGGAAGCATTCTTAAAATAGACTGGGCCTCTTCTACATCTTTTCCCCTAATTAAGTCAATAACTGCCTGCGCCTTGCGCGGCGCTATCCGCAAATAACGAGCCCTGGCTTTTGCTTCCATTTTATATCTCCCCTTTTCTTAACTGCACCTTATTTAAGAGCAGTGGATCTCTCAGTATGGGCTCCGTGGCCGCGAAAAGTGCGGGTGGGTGCAAACTCACCCAGCTTATGACCCACCATATCTTCGATAATATAAATTGGCACATGTTTTCTGCCATCGTGGACAGCTATAGTATGGCCTACCATCTCAGGGAAGATGGTGGAACGGCGCGACCAGGTTTTAATAACCTTCTTCTCGCCTTTTTTATTCATCTCCAGAATTTTTTTCATCAACTTCTCATCTACATAGGGGCCTTTTTTTAAAGAACGAGACACCTCTATCCCTCCTTCTACTGGTTCTGCTGCCTACTTGCCAGTGCCAGCTCAAACGCTATTTCTTACGCCGCTTAATAATATACTGGTCTGATTTTTTATTTTTTGCTCTTGTTTTATACCCTAAAGTGGGTTTGCCCCAGGGCGTAAGAGGGCTGGGTTTTCCAATAGGTGCCTTCCCTTCCCCACCGCCATGCGGATGGTCCACGGGGTTCATAACAGAGCCTCTTACTGCAGGCCTGAAACCCAACCAGCGGGAACGACCAGCTTTGCCAATAGTAATGTTCTCATGTTCTACATTGCCCACCTGGCCAATTGTTGCCCGGCAATCCAGATGCACCATGCGCACTTCGCCAGATGGCAACCTGATCTGGGCATACTGGCCTTCCTTGGCCATAATCTGCGCCGCCCCACCAGCTGAGCGCACAAGCTGGCCGCCCTTACCTTTTTTTAATTCGATGTTGTGAATGGCTGTGCCAACTGGAATATTCCTTAAGCTTAAGCAATTTCCCGGTTTGATCTCTGCCTTCTCTCCAGACAAAACCTTTTGGCCTACTTTCAAGCCCACCGGCGCCAAAATATACCTCTTTTCGCCATCTGCATAGTGCAAAAGGGCAATCCTGGCAGTGCGGCTGGGGTCGTATTCGATAGCCGCCACTTTGGCAGGTATGTCATCTTTATTTCTTTTAAAATCAATGACGCGGTAGCGCCTCTTATGCCCGCCACCCCGGTGCCTTACAGTAATACGCCCCAAGTTATTACGGCCTGCTTTTTTTTGAAGTTTTTTGAGCAAAGATTTTTCAGGTTTTTTCTTCGTTATCTCCGAAAAATCTGAGACTGTCATGAAGCGCCGTCCTGGAGAGGTAGGCGAAAAACTTTTAACGGCCACCTTTTTCCCTCCTCACTTCTCTCATCTTAAGACCACTAGATTAAGTCCATTACAATCCTTCAAAGATCTCAATTGGTTTGCTGCCCTCTTCTAAGGTAACAATAGCCTTCTTCCAGTTTGGGCGATAACCCCTGTGCACACCAAGCCTTTTGGGTTTGCCTTTGACCCTCATGGTGTTAACAGATTTAACCTTGACATCAAAAAGATCTTCTACGGCCTTACGGATTTGTATTTTGTTAGCGTTGATATCAACAGCAAAGGTATACTTATTTTCAGCCATCATGGCGGTAGTTTTTTCAGTAACGAGAGGCCTTTTGATCACATCCCTGGGATTTTGCATCAGGCAAACACCTCCTCAGCCCTGTTAACAGCTTCTCGCGTAAAAACAAGGTAATCGGCATTAAGCACCTGCAGCACATTTAGTTGGTCGGCAACAGCAGTATGCACATTGGGAAGATTGCGGGCTGACTTATACACAACCTCGTCCGCCTGAGCTGTTACCAATAGTACTTTACCGTCTATTTTTAAATTCTGCAGTATCTTTAATACGCTTTTGGTTTTTGGCTCTTTCAGATCAAAAGAATCAAGAACAATCACTTTATCCGACTGGGCTTTAGCGCTCAAAGCTGATTTTAATGCCAGGCGCTTAATTTTCTTCGGCATGGTATATCTGTAGCTGCGAGGTTTAGGCCCAAAGGCTATACCTCCACCTACCCAAATAGGGCTGCGAATACTGCCGTGCCTTGCCCTGCCAGTTCCTTTTTGAATCCAGGGCTTTCTGCCTCCACCTCTTACCTCTCCCCGAGTTTTAGTGGATGCTGTCCCCTGGCGGCGGTTGGCTAACTGCATGATCGCCACATCGTACATGGCTTGCTCGTGGATAGGGCATGCAAAAAGGCTTTCAGCCAGTTCGATTTCTCCAACCTGCTGGCCGCCGGTATTATAAACTGAAACAGTTGGCATTACTCCTGCCTCCTTTCTAACCCTTTGCCTTTACATCTGCCTTTGAAGAGTTTTTAACTATGAGCAATCCTTTTCTGGGGCCGGGTACCGCTCCTTTAACCAGCATGATGTTTTGCTCAGGGTCTACCTTTACAACTTCCAATTTTTGAACGGTAACTTTAACTGCTCCCATGTGTCCCGGCAATGGCCGCCCTTTAAAGACCCTGGCGCTGTCAATGGAACCCAAAGAACCGGGGCCTCTGTGGTAGTGGGAACCGTGGCTCATAAGGCCTCTGCGCTGACCGTGCCTTTTGATTGAACCGGCAAAACCCTTACCCCGAGAAATGCCGGTAACATCCACCAGTTCTCCGGCTGAAAAGGTGTCAGCTTTAATTTGTTTGCCTATATCCAAGCCGGAAATATCCTCAAGGCGCAACTCTTTTAAATAGCGGTGAGGCTTTACTCCGGCCTTGGCGAAGTGGCCTCTCTGGGGTTTGTTCAGTTTGTGCTCGCTTACTGGTTCGAACCCAACTTGAACAGCGTTGTAGCCATCTTTCTCTTTTGTTTTCTTGGCAACTACAGTGCAGGGTCCGGCCTGCAATACTGTAACAGGCACAGCATTTCCTTTATCGTCAAAAACTTCTGTCATGCCAAGCTTTTTGGCCAGGATAGCTTTTTTCATCTATGGGCACCTCCTTACAGTTTAATTTCGATATCTACTCCTGCCGGTAGGTCAAGACGCATCAGGGAATCGATGGTATTGGGAGTGGGGTCTATAATATCGATAATTCTCTTGTGGGTTCTGGTCTCGAACTGTTCCCTGGAGTCTTTATACTTATGCGGCGCCCGAATAACGGTATAAATAGTTTTTTCTGTTGGTAAAGGGACCGGGCCAGAAATAGTGGCACCAGTGCGCCTGGCCGTTTCCACTATTTTACCTGCCGATTGGTCAAGCAGGCGGTGGTCAAATGCCTTTAATCTAATACGGATTTTTTGTTGGGCCATTCTGCAGTTCCTCCTTTGCGTCCGATTTAAACAGACTGCTCCATAAAAATTCCCCGCTTAAGGCGGCAACCTTTTACTTCATCGCTGTCGCAGCTCTTTGTTTTCCATTACTCCTCTTTACTCCTTGATACCGGTAACGACTCCGGCGCC
>JAAZDU010000242.1 GCA_012512665.1 Bacillota bacterium
GCAGCCTCAGGTTATACGGTGGAAGTGATAGCCGAAGATGGCTATAGCAGGACCTTTGACAGCGCAGAAGTAGCTGGAAGCGATGACTATATTGTAGCCAATAAAGTTAACGACCAAGTGCTTACCGAGTCGTGGCCGCTGCGCCTGGTCGGCGATGGTGTGGCCAAAGAGGACGGCTCACTGGGAGGCGCGGCGGTTGGCAACATAGCGCGCATAGAAATACCTGAGCTAAAGACGCCAGCAGCGAAGGCTGGCAGTTGGAACCTGACCTTGATCGGCAAGATCAGCGATGTCATTTCGCAGGCGGAGTTTGAAGAGGCTTTGGCCTGCCCGAATGCTGGGCACTGCGTGGAATGGACCGACAGCGATGGCAACGTCTGGTCAGGCATACCCCTCTGGTTGTTGGCAGGCTGGGTAGATGACCGGCAGCCGCACGATTTTAACGTCACTCAAGCTACAGCCGGCTATACCATTTTGGTAAAAGCGGAAGACGGTTATACCAAGGATTTTGCCAGCTCGGAAGTAGCCTGGAGCAATGATTACATCATAGCCAATAAAGTTAACGGCCAAGCGCTTACCGACTCCTGGCCGTTGCGCCTGGTCGGCGACGGTGTGGCCAGCGATGGTTCCCTTGGTGGCAGAAGTGTTTCCAATATCGTAGAGATTGAGCTGACCTCTTTTGAAAGTTCACAGGGGATACCGCAGGTACGCATTGTAAAGTTTGCGGAAGACGGTGTTACCGTCCTGAAAGATGTTACTATCGATTATTTGCAGATGGAAAAAGAGTTCGAAGTGATCGGCGATGGAAAAACGGTATACCGTTTTGAGGGTCTGACCATGAACCCGGATGATCTCTGGGGTGAAGATGAGACCTATCCCGGAGGCTTTAAAATAGAAAATGCAGTGAAGGGGACCCGCATTAGAGATCTCTGCGGGCTGGTAGGCGGTATGGGACCAGGTACAGAAATTGTGCTGGTAGCAGAAGACGGTTTTGAGGTCAGGCTCCCCTATTCCTCCATCTATCCGGACCCGGCGGTGCTGGAACGCCAGGGAGAGGCTATCCTGGCCTGGTGGTTTGACGGGGAATATGTGCCTTCCCATTCAGGTATGAGATTATTCTTTACACCCGGCGGCGATCATGTCTACGGTCAGATGGATATGCGCCTGACACTTCCAGAAAATTACTGGCACTATAATTATCAGGATGGTGTCCAGTACCCCTCCTGCGCCGGCCTGTCCATAAAATATGTATCGGAAATTCGTGTTTATTCCAAGCCCCGGGGCGATTGGACGCTGAAACTGGATGGCCGGGCTATCGGCGGCCTGGTGTATGATGTGAGCAAAACATACTTTGAACAGGCTCTTGCCTGTCAGTTTGGTGCCAATCACATAGCATACTATACCGATGCAGAGGGCAGAGTTTGGGGAGGTATGCCCCTGTGGTTCCTCGCTGGTTTCGTGGACGATGAAGATCAGCATTCCAAGGAGGCTTTCAATGACGAGCTGGCTAAATCCGGTTACCAGGTGGTGCTTGTTGCGGCCGACGGGTATGCGGTGTCCATCGACAGCAAAGATATCATAAGGAGCAACAATTACATTGTTGCCAATACGCTCGGCGGGGTACCCATACCTGAGTCTGACAGCAGCTGGCCTCTCCGGCTTGTGGGACCGGCTGTCAGCGGGAAGACATCTATTGCGCAGATCGAGCGGATAGAATTGTACCCTGATGGCGCAGCGATCATAAAGGACATCGCAGGCCACTGGGCGGAGGGCAAGATAAAAGAATTAATAGCCCTTGGGGCGATCAGCGGCTACCCGGATGGAACATTTAAGCCCAACAATAGCATCACCAGAGCAGAGTTTACCAGCATCCTTGTCAAAGCCTTCCAGTTGGATAAACAAGACGGGCATGTTTTTACTGATACAAAGAGCCACTGGGCAGAGGAGGTTATCTCGACGGCAGCTTCTTACGGAATTGTCAGCGGTTATAGCGATGAAGTATTTGGCCCCAATGACAACATTACGCGGGAACAGATGGCTGTTATGGTCATGCGGGCTGCCGGGCTGGAGCCTGTGGCGGAAAAGCTCAGCTTCGCAGATAGCGAAAGCATCGCAGGTTGGGCCAGGGAAGCCATAGCTGCTGCAGTTAAAAATGGGATCATAAGCGGCTATCCGGACAACAGCTTCCGGCCCCAGGGTAAGGCCACAAGGGCTGAGGCTGCTACGGTAATAGCCAAAGCTTTACGCTAAGTTGCAGGGAGCGAAGCGAAGAATCTTAAGATTCTTCGCTTCGCTCAGGCTGACAGCCCCAGTTATCTTTTACACCTGTGGCCTTTTCACGCTCTGTTGCCCCTCTTTTTGCCTTTGCTTTTTGTTGAAGAAATTTTTGCTAACTTTCATTCCTGGAGGCACCCCGTATGTCATGCGTCAATTTCTGTAGAAAAAAAGAACCAATGGCTACTTTTCTGTTGCTCCTGTTTTTATGCATTTCAGGGTATGGATGCACAGCATCAGAGGAAGTTGCCGCAGGGACGATTGTCATTGAGGGGGAGGCTGTAGAGAACAGGGTTTTTATCACTTTAGAGGATTTAAAATCCATGGGAGAAGGGCTAGTAGAAGCCGATTATTTTTTCCTCAATTCATATGGGACGAAGGGTTATTCTCATTTTAAGGGCATCTGGGTGTGGTATCTTTTAAAAGAAAAAGTAAGCTTAAAGGAAAATGCTTCCCGGGTCAGCTTTATAGCCGAAGACGGCTACACAGCTGAATTTACGATGGAAGATGTAAAAAGGGAAGACTATATCGACGAGCAGGATCCTGAGACAAAGTACAAAATGATTCTGGCCTGGGAAGAAGACGGCCGAGAATTTGATGCGCAGAAAGGTAACCCCTTCCAGCTGGTGGTTGGCCAGCGTGAACCTGGAGATGTAAACAAACCCTGTTGGGTGCGCCATATTAAGACGATACGTATCGACTGAAATAGTATATGATAATAAAGAGGCTAACGGGGTGACGTTAAACTGTGGTAGAAAAGGCTAAAAGCCAGGGAAAATATTACCTGAGTAATCGGGATCTATTGGTAGTAGCTGTTTTGAGCGGTATCGGGGGTGTGATGAGCACCTATGTTGGTTACCTGGGTAACCTTGTAAACCGTGTCTTTGGCGTTCCTTTCGGAGCCGGGCAGTTTGTCTCCGGTTTGCATATTTTTTGGTTTATTCTGGTGGCCGGGTTAATCCGCAAGCCGGGTGCCGCTACAGCAGCCGGCCTGCTCAAGGGAGTGATAGAGCTACTTACTGGCAGCACCCACGGTGTGCCCATTATCCTCGTTTCCCTGGTTCAGGGGCTGTTGGTAGATGCTGTTCTGTTTGTTACCAGACGTCACAATTTGATAGCCTATATGTTGGCTGGAGGCATCGCCGCTGCTTCAAATGTATTTGTGTTCCAGTTTCTCTATTTTTCTGGTGCCCCTATGGTTTATCTTTTTTTTATCAGCCTGATAGCTTTTTTCTCCGGTGTTCTTCTGGCAGGCAGTTTTGGATACAGCGTGCTAGAGGTAGTGCAGCAAGCCAGGCCCTTTCGCCTGGCGAACGCTCCAGCTAAAGAAGTAGCTGCCGCTTCGCCAGCGGCAGCTGAGCAGAGAGCGCCTCTTATCCGCTTCAGGTTTGTTGTTACAACAATACTGGTTTTGCTGCTGGCAAGCGGGGCGATCTATTATTTTGCCACTGTTTTTGAGCCCCCCTGGGTAGGCCCCAGTTGCCGGGTGGAGGGGGCCGTAGAAAAACCATTAACCTTCCAGCTTTCAGATTTTAAGCAACACGAAACGACGATAACTGCCGAATTAAAGGGAGAATTTACTCATGTTCCTCCGCAGGAGTATACGGGTATTCCCCTTAGCATCATAATACAGGAGGCTTCACCGCTGGCAGGGGCAGAAAAGCTTAGCATTATAGCAACTGACGGTTATAAAGTTGACTTTTCACTCCAGGAAGTATTAGGCGACAGCCAGCTGCTGCTGATCCGGGAAGAGGATATGCTACGGCTCATTGCCGGCAATTATGAAGGAGGTTACTGGGTGAAGATGGTGAACAGGATAATTTTGGAATAGGGGCCTCTTCCCCCAGAGCCAGATAAAAGGCTGCTATGTAAGACTCTTGAAAGGAGCATTTATGGTATTACCAGCCGTTGATATCCAGGACCTTTCTTTTACCTACAGCGGCTCGCCTTTTCCAGCGCTGCAGGAGATAAACCTAAAGGTATACCCTGGCCAGTTTCTGGCAATTACCGGTCCTAGCGGGTGCGGCAAATCTACGCTGGCCCTTTGCCTGGCAGGCTTTATTCCTCACGCTTATGGCGGAATAATGAAGGGGACAGTTTACATACAAGGCAGGGACACCAGGGACTATCCGGCCGGCGGCCTTTCCGGCATTGTAGGCCTAGTGCAGCAGGATCCAGAAGCACAGCTCTGCACGCTGACGGTAAGCGATGAGGTGGCCTTTGGCCCGGAAAACCTGCGCCTACCCCCGCAGGAGATAAGGGAGCGGGTTTACTCCGCCCTGCAGGCTGTAGGTGCGCTGCATCTCAAGGAAAGGCTGCTTCACACCCTTTCTGGGGGTGAAAAGCAAAGGGTGGCTATTGCTGCTGTGCTGGCGATGAAGCCTTTGCTCCTCATCCTGGATGAACCTACAGCTAACCTGGACCCGGCCTGCACCAGGGAGGTTTTGGAGACTTTAAAAAAGCTAAAGAGTGAGCAAAACATTTCTATTATTATAATAGA
>JAAZDU010000243.1 GCA_012512665.1 Bacillota bacterium
ATTTTCGATTTTAGCTATCCTCTCCTGCAATATCTTTTTTCCCACCTGTTGAGCGTTAACAACAACTGGCGAGAAGGAAAAAGATTCCCCTAACTCATCCCTAGCTTTATCCTGCAAATACTTAAGCTCAGAATCCAGTTTTGTAACATCTATAGTAAGGCCATGTAAGCGCTCCTCTACTTGGAGCAGCTCATTTTTTTTGCCTTCCAAACTGTTTTCTTGTTCCGCTTTTTTATCTTGTATGTTATCCAGCGAGGCTAGAAGCTTTTTATACCCTTCTTTAATATGAGTAAGTTCTTCTTTAAGGTAAACAATTTTTTTCTGTCTTTCAGTAATTAGAACTTCTTTAGAAGAAAACACTTCTTGAAGCTTTATCCTTTCATTCTTCAACCTCTCTGCTATAAGTTTAAGTTTATGCAGCTCATCTTTTTGTTTCATGGCTTGTTGCTGCAATGTACTTTCTTTTTCCTGCAAGGAGGCAAATTTAATCCTTAGATCTACAAGTTCTTTTTGTAATCGAGAAGCTTCTTTATCCATCATCTTTTTTGTTTCTAACTGCTTTTCCCATTCTTTGGTTAACTCTTTTTCTTCATTTTGCATTTTTTGTTTTTTTAATAAATGACATTCTATTTTATTATCAATTTCCAACAAAGTAATATCCGCTTGTTTTCTTTCCTCTTCAATATCTTTGCTTTCATTTACAAGCTGTTTCTCAGTAGTTTTTATCAGCTCAATTTGGTTTATAAGAGCGGCTTCTCTTTTTTCAATTTCTCCTATTTGCAATGAAACTTGAGTTAAATCATTAGAGATTGCATTGAGCTGGCCTGCGCATGAGTGCAGTTGCTTTTGTCTTTCTTGAAATTGCTTACTCAACTCCAAGCATATTTGTTCTTTTTCCTTTATCTTTCTTTCCCTGCCCAGTAAAAACCCTTCTTGTTTGTGGCGCAAGCTCCCCCCTGTAATCATTCCCCCAGGATTAATTAGTTCACCTTCCAAAGTCACAAATTTTCCCTTCATATTTAAGGCGCGCGCGGCATTTAAGGCGGCATTCAGGTTTTCTGTTACAATAACCCCGCTTAGAAGATAATCAACAATTTTTTTAAAACGATCATCTGTTGTTACAATTTCCACGGCAGGGGCTAAGACCCCAGGCATATTTTTAATACTAGAAAAGTCAATTTGTCTTTTTCTTGGAGAGAGAATATTTAAAGGCAGAAAAGTAACCCTGCCTTTCCCTGCTTTTTTTAAATTAATAATAGCATTTTTAACAGCCTGCTCATCTTTGGCTACGATATATTGCAATGCGCCACCCAGGGCAGCCTCAAGAGCGATTTCATATTTGGCTGAAGTGCTAAGAAGCGCTGCAACAGTGCCAATCAAACCATTGTTAGCAATTTTTTGCTTTAACAGAAAGCGGACACCAGCTGTATAACCACTATATTCCTTTTCCATCTCCTGCAACGCCGACAAAGAGGATTGTTCCCTGTTTAATTGTTCTTTAATAGCGGATATTTCCTGTATTAACCCTTTATAACGAGCATCTAATTGCAGCTTTTTTTGATGGATCTCACTTTCTTCTTTTCTTAGTACATTTTTTCGCCTCTGTAAAGACTTAAGTTCATGCTGAAGTTTATCTTTTTTATTTATTTGTTCTTGTATTAGATTCTTTTTTTTATCTAGGCTGAAACAAAAATTTTTTAACCTCTCCACAAGTCGCTTTTTGCGCTCTTCCAAATCTTCAAGAGCTTGATCCGTGCGAGCAATTACACTTACTATTTGTGCTAACCTATCTCTTATCTCTTCCGTTTTTTCTTCAATTGACTGACAATCTAAATTCTTTAGCTTCTCGTTTAACACACTAACCCTAGTTACCTGCTTATTCAATTCATCGGCCAGTAGCTCGAGTTCATTTTCATGTTTTGTTAGTGTTTCCTTTAGCGCCTGTTTTCTTTCCTCAATATCGCTGATACTGTTACCATTAATCTGTAATTTTTCCTGTATGTGTAATATTTCCTGCCGATCTAATTTCCCCTGGTTTTCAAGCTTCTCTATTCTTTCTTCTAGCATTCTAATTTTTTGCTGTTCATTGCCTACCAATTCCTTTAATTTTTCTTCTTTAACTCTGTTTTCATGTACTGCTTTTTTTAAAGTTTCAATGGAATTTTGCAAAGCATGTTTGTTCTTCTCCAGCTCCTCTTTTTGCCGCAAATACTTTTCCAGCCTGCGTTTTAACAAATACCATTCATGCTGGTACAAAACAGAACGGCTTTCCTTAAGTTTATCCATCAAATACCTATATTTTTTAGCAACCTCCGCTTCTGCCTCAACTGCAGGGAGCATATTATTTAGTTCGCCCAGGAGATCTTTAATTCTTACCATATTTTTTCTCATTTCATCTAAACGCCTGTTAGTCTCATTTTTTTTCAATTTATATTTATGGATTTCAGCTGCTTCTTCAAAAACATCCCTTCTTTCTTCCGGTCTTGCGTTTAAAAGCCATTCAACTCGCCCCTGGCTTAAAATAGAGTAACCTTCCCTGCCAAGACCGGTATCCACAAAAAGATTCTGTATATCCTTTAAACGGCAGGCACTTTTATTTATAAAATACTCTCCCTCTCCTGAACGATAAATTCTCCTCGTAATCGTTACTTCATCGTAATCCAGCTTTAAATGGGAGGAACAATCTTTAAATGTTAAAGACACCTCAGCAAAATTGAGGGGCTTGCGCAAGCTTGTCCCGTTAAAAATTATCTCCTCCATTTTTGAACCGCGCAGTGCTTTTGGGCTTTGCTCACCAAGGGCCCATCTGATGGCATCCAATAAATTGCTTTTTCCACAACCATTGGGACCTACCACAGCGGAAATCCCTTTCTTAAATTCAATGGTTGTCTTCTCGCAAAAAGACTTGAAACCATATAATTCAACTTTGCTGAGAAACAACGAAATGCCTCCCGTCAGAGAAAGAAAATAGTTCTTTCCTTAAAAATATTAACCAATTACATTATCTTCTATATCGGCCTACTATAACGGGAAATCTTTACTTTGAACCTTCGCGGTTATAAAACCCAGGCTTTCCCAGGCAGACCTAGCTGCCTCCTGCTGTGCCTCTTTTTTGCTGAAACCTTTGCCCTCACCCATTTTTTTGTCCTTTACTGTAACAATAGCAATAAACTCTTTTTTATGATCTGGGCCCTTTTCCTGGATAATGGTGTAAGTAGGTGTTACCCCTTCTTTAGCTTGAAAATACTCCTGTAATAGGGTTTTATAATCTGTTTTTAATAAAGTTGTATCTAAATCACTTAAAAAAGGTGCAAAAAAATCCAACACCTTTTTGGCTGTTCTCTCGTAACCCATATCGAGATACATAGCACCTATGATAGCCTCCATCGCAGAAGATAAAGTTGACAGACGCAGGTTACCTTTGTTGGCTTCCTCACCCTTACCCAGGAAAATAAAATTGTCAAGCTTTAAGTTTAAAGCTATCTGAAAAAGAGATGGGGCACAAACCAAATTGGCTCTCATTTTAGTTAATTTTCCTTCCGGAAGTTTAGGGAAAGTTTGATAAAGGTATTCGCTTATTATCAGCTCTAAAACAGCATCCCCTAAGAACTCTAGCCTTTCGTTGCTTTGATCCGGCTTTTTCTTTTCGTAGGAGTAAGATGAATGGGTTAAGGCTTGTTTGTAAAGAAAGGGTTTATTAGTAGTAATATTTATACTTTCTAAAAAAGCAGTTACTTTATCTTCCATGGAATAACCCTCAATAGTTAAACCTCAATTTTAGAAATAGCAAGGCAAGCATTTGTCCCACCAAAGCCAAAAGAGTTTGATATGGCAAATCTAATATTTTTCTTTCTGGCAACATTTGGGACATAGTCAAGATCGCACTCTGGATCAGGATCTTCGTAGTTTATCGTTGGGGGGATAATCCCCTCTTTTACAGCTAAAGAACATATGACGAGCTCGACCCCTCCTGCTGCCCCCAAAAGGTGCCCTGTCATTGATTTCGTAGAACTAACGGCCAATTTTTGAGCATGAGGGCCGAAAACTTTTTTTATGGCCATTGTTTCAATTTTATCGTTCAGCGGCGTTGAAGTTCCATGGGCATTCACGTAATCTACCTCATCTGGCGAAATACCTGCCCCATCCAGGGCTCTTTGCATACAGAGAGCAGCTCCCGTTCCATCAGGATCTGGAGCGGTAATATGGTAACCGTCTCCCGATTGCCCAAAGCCTACCAGCTCAGCATATATTTTTGCACCCCGGGAAAGGGCATGCTCCAGAGTCTCTAAAACCAAAATACCGGAACCTTCCCCCATTACAAACCCATCTCTTTTTCTATCAAAGGGAGAGGAGGCTTTTTCGGGCTTTTCATTTCTGGTACTCAAAGCCCGGGCAGCACAAAATCCAGCGAAAGATAGGTTAGTAATCGGCGCTTCTGCTCCTCCAGTTATCATTACCTCCGCTTCTCCGTCCTGGAGGCACTTAAAAGCATAGCCGATAGCATGGCTGCCACTAGAACATGCTGTTACAGATGTTGAGTTGGGGCCCCTTAAACCGTATAATATTGAAACATACCCTGAAGCCATGTTAGCAATGAGCATAGGCACAAAGAAGGGACTGACCCTGCGTGCTCCTTTTTCCATAAAAACTCGCATCTGGTTCTCAATTGTATCCAACCCGCCAATACCGGTCCCTATAATAACACCTATTCTATCTTTATCCTCTTTTGCAAGATCAAGACGGGCATCAGCAATAGCTTCATTGGCAGCAATAACAGCAAATTGCGTAAAACGGTCCATCTTACGGGCTTCTCGTTTTTCCAAATATGTAAAAGGATCAAAACCTTTTACTTCAGCCGCAATTTTTGTAGGATAATTTGACACATCTATTAGGGTAACAGGTGCAACACTGCTCTTGCCTTGACAAATGTTTTCCCATAAAACGTCTTTTCCGACGCCATAGGGGCTGACGGCACCTGCCCCAGTAATAACAACCCTGTGCTTCAATTTCAATCCGTCCTTTTAAAATCTTCAGCTAAAGAAGTCCTGCCAAAGTTAAAGCAGGACTTCTTTCTCATATTTTTTTTAAGAAGTATGTTCCTCTATGTAGTTAACAATATCTCCCACTGATTTTATTTTCTCAACTTCCTCATCAGAAATTTCTAAGTCAAACTCTTCTTCCAAAGCCATAACCATTTCCACTACATCTAAAGAATCGGCATCAAGATCTTCAAAAGTTGTCTTTAAAGTAACGGAATCTTCGTTAACATCAAGATGTTCGCAAATAATTTTTCGTACTTTACCAAAGATGTCCATCTTCTCACCTCCTTTAGGCCCAAATTTTATAGCTATATAACTAAACCTCCATCAATAGAGAGAACTTGGCCAGTAATATAACTAGCAGAAGATGCAAAAAATAATACAGCCTGGGCAACTTCTTCAGGCAAACCAAACCTGCCTAAAGGAATGTGAGATAAAGCCTTCTTTTTTACTGGATCGGGCAAACTTTCTGTCATTTCAGTTTTAATAAAGCCAGGTGCTACCGCATTAACAGTTATGCCACGGCTTCCCAGTTCTTTGGCAAGAGACTTTGTAAAAGCAATTACGCCAGCCTTAGCAGCAGAATAATTAGTCTGCCCCGCATTGCCGTATATCCCTGCAATAGAAGCAATGTTTATGATAGAGCCGCCTTTTTTTTGTTTAAGCATAGCCTTCGCCACAGCTTTACTGCAGTTGAAAACACCGTTTAAATTAGTATTAATTACCCTGTTCCACTGTTCGGAGGTCATGCGCAATAAAATATTATCTTGCCTGATGCCTGCATTATTAATAAGTATATCAATTTTTCCAAAAAATTCAAGTGTTGAATTTACCAACTTTTCACAGTCCTTATAACTTGTAACATCTGCCTGTACAGCCAGTCCCCTGGCTCCTTTACTTTCTAATTCTTGAATTACTGCCTGCGCTTCTTTTGCTCCAGAGCAATAACCTATAACAACCTGTGCGCCTTCTCTTGCCAAAGCCTTTGCAATGGCTTTACCAATACCACGGGAACCACCAGTTACCAGGGCAACCTTATCCCTTAGCAACAACCCATTTCCTCCTTCCCCTAAAGTTATTTACCAAAAAACGCTGCCACTTCTTGAAAGTTGTCCATTTGCAATATTTTAATACTTGAGGATATTCTTTTCATAAATCCGGAAAGAACTTTTCCAGGGCCTACTTCTAAGAAGAAGTCATGCCCTTCTCTTAAAAGTTTACACATCGAATCTTCCCACAGTACCGGGTGACTAACCTGTTTAATTAAAGCGTCCTTTATTTCGTTCGGGGTTGTAACATAGTCGGCACTTACATTGGACACAACTGGTATGCTTGCCT
Source organism: Bacillota bacterium (assembly GCA_012512665.1). GTDB lineage: Bacteria > Bacillota > Dethiobacteria > DTU022 > JAAZDU01 > JAAZDU01. The sequence continues at coordinate 6,378 of JAAZDU010000243.1, forward strand.
TTTTTATTATAACTCCTTCCAAAAGGTCCCTCATCTTACCTTCTATACTTTTTAGGAGGCTGCAGTGAAAAGGTGCGCTCACGGACAGCATTACAGCATGCTTGCCCATTTCCTGGCGAACAATACGACAGGCTTCTTTTAAACCGAGCTTATCGCCAGAGATAACAACCTGCCCGGGACAATTATAGTTTGCCGGTTCGACAAAACCTACCCTGGAGCTGCGGACACATATCTCTTCTACATCTTTTTTTTCCAAGCCAAGAATAGCAGCCATTCCCCCCTTGCCTTCGGGATATGCTTCCTGCATATATTTCCCCCGAGAGCGGACCAAGGGGAGGGTTTCCGCAAAGGAAAGCGAGTTACTGCAGACAAGTGCAGAATATTCACCAAGGCTTAACCCTGCAGCTGCCTGTGGCAATATGCCCATTTTTTTTAGGACAGCTAGGGCTGCGCAGGAAACTGTAAAAATAGCGGGCTGAGTGTTTTCAGTTTTCTTTAACTCTTCCTTCTTGCCTTCAAAGATAAGTTTGGTAAGAGAAAAGCCCAATATATCATCAGCAAGATGAAAAATATCTCTAGCTTCAGGAAAGGACTCGTATAACTCCTTCCCCATCCCTGGAAACTGGGAACCCTGGCCAGGAAAAAGAAATGCAATTTTTGTCATTATCCAGCTCCTTTAGTTAAATCTATAAAGACCATTCCATTAAACAGGCACCCCAAGTAAATCCGGCACCAAAAGCAACCATTCCCAATAAATCACCTTGCCGGAAAAGCCCTTTTTCTACAGCCTCATCAAGCAAAACAGGTATAGAAGCAGAAGACATATTGCCGTACTTTTCTATATTGGTAAGAACTTTTTCCTTCTCCATGCCCAGGCGTTTGCGTGCTGTATCAATGATGCGTATATTTGCTTGATGAGGTATAAGATAGCTTAAGTCTGCAGCAGTTTTTCCATCCATTTTTAATACTTCTTGCGTCGATTCCACCATAACCTTTACTGCAAATTTAAAAACCTCCGGGCCATTCATTTTAATAAAGTTAAGTTTTTTATCCAGGTTTTCTTTGGTTATCGGTAAAACAGTGCCACCTCCAGGAATATATAACAGGTCGGCTTTGGAGCCCTCAGAGTATAACCTTGTTGCAATAATTCCACGTGAGTTGTTAACTTTCTCCATTACCACAGCCCCTGCTCCATCTCCAAATAAAACACAAGTTTTGCGGTCCTCCCAGTCAACCAAATAAGAGAGAATATCAACACCTATAACAAGTATTTTATGTAAAGAGCTATTGGCGATAAACTGTTTGGCAATAGTTAAAGCATAAATAAAACCGGTACAACCGGCGGTAAGATCAAAAGCCGAGGCGTTTTTAGCATTTAACTTCGCCTGTACAAGGCAAGCTGTAGAAGGAAGAGCCTGTTCAGGAGTTACCGATGCTACAATTATCATATCTAATTCTTCGGGAAGAAGCCCTGCTTTCTGCAAAGCCTGCTGGGAGGCTTTAACCGCTAAGGTTAAGGTACTTTCTCCCTCGCTTATTATCCGCCTCTCTATAATTCCAGTTCTTTCTCTTATCCATCTATCACTTGTGTCTATCATCTTTTCTAAATCTCTATTAGAAAGTACCCTTTTAGGCAGGGCGTGACCTGTTCCAGTAATCCCTACAGTTTCTTGTTTCAATCTAGCCACCCTTTCTCATTTCGACAGCGCAAAAAAACTTTCTATCATTTCTTTTAAGCGGCCATCGAGTAAAGGTTTAACCTGATGCAAAAGGGCATTTTGGATTGCTTTGCTACGGGAAGAGCCGTGGCATTTGATACAAATACCTTTTAGGCCTATAAGAAGAGCCCCGCCATACTCTGATGCATCAAGTTTTTGTTTCATAGCTTTTAGAGATGGCATCATCATAAAAGCCCCTATTTTTGCCCTGGTATTTTTATTCAGCTCGTTTTTTAAGGCACTGAAAATATCTTGAGATAGCCCTTCGACTAGTTTTAAGACAATATTGCCGATAAACCCATCACTAACCAAAACATCTGTTGTACCCTGGAAAATTGCATTAGCTTCTACATTACCTATAAAACCCGGAACTTAATCTTGAAAAAGGGAAAAAGTTTTTCTAATCTGCTGGTTACCCTTATTTTCTTCTGTCCCTACATTGAGCAGAGCTACGCGGGGATTATCTTTATTTAACAACTCTTGAGCATATAGCTTACCCATAATAGCATATTGCCATAAATTCTCAGGCTTTGCGTCCATGTTGGCTCCAACATCTAGAACTACGACATTGCCACCGTTAAACGTAGGGAATACGGTCAGGAGTGCAGGTCTTGATACGTTTTTTATCCTGCCCAAAAACAAAAGGCCAGCAGCCATTAAGGCACCCGTGTTACCAGCGCTTAATACTGCGTGGGCTTCACCGCTACGAACAAGCTCTATAGCTTTCACCATAGAGGAATCTTTCTTTCTGCGAATTGAAAGCCCCGGATCATCATCACCAGAGATGAATTGTGAAGTGTGGTAAATTGAAAGCCTGTTGTTATTACTGCTAGTTATTAGAGGAGCTATTTTTCCCTTATCACCTACCAGAATAATTTCTAATTCCCTACTATGTTCCAGAGCCTTTAAAGCCCCCAGGACAATTTCTTGAGGGGCATAGTCTCCACCCATAGCATCAATAGCTACTCTTGGCAACTTTCCATCCCCTTTATTTGAAAGAAAAATAATAGAGAGCCCCGGTGCAAATTAAATATACTTAACATAATTCTGCGCCGGGGTAATGATTACTCAGCGAATATTACTTTATTACCTTTATAATAGCCACAGCTACCACAAACTCTATGGGGTAGCTTTAATTCATGACACTGTGGACATTTTACAAGGCTGGGAGCACTTAATTTCCAATGAGTCCGTCTTTTATCTCTACGTGTTTTGGATGTCCTTCTCTTTGGTACTGCCATTTTTTACACCTCCCCTATCTTTCCCAAGACTACAACTGTCTTTTATTTTTTTTAAAACCGACCACCTTTGATCAAAGTGATTTACCTTACAATTACATGTTCCCTCGTTCAAAGGCTTCCCACAAATCTGGCATAAGCCTTTGCAGTCAGGAAAACACAGTAGCTTCAGAGGGAAAATAGCTACAATAAATTGCCTGAAGTATTCCTTTAAATCTAATTCCTTACCGTTAAATTGCAGGTACCTTTCTTCAACATCACTTCCAGCCTGCTTGGTATTGAAAATTTCGTTAAACTCCTGGCTAAAATCTTCTTCAATTTTAACCTGGATTGACTTTAGGCAGCGATCGCATACGCCTTCATAAGAAAGATGGCATTTCCCTTTGATTAAAACTTTTCCTTTACTATAAACGCCTTCAAAATTTAAAGAAGCCAGGCCCTTTTTGTCCTCGAAACCAAAATAAGAAAAAGGAAGGACAAAATTATAATTTTTAAAAATACCCTTATCTTTTTTTAGCTCTCCCACATCAATAAGCATTTCACACACTCCAGCAAGCTAAAAGATATTATAAAGAGCAAAGCCTATTTTGTCAACAATGCCCAAAAATGTGCTAAGCTTAATAAGTTACACCGTCAATATCATCAATACCCGGTTTTTCCTGAAATGAAACTACTATACGGTTGGGAACACAAACAATGGTTTCATAGCTTTTTTCAATCCACCCGGTATGAGAGCAGATACCACGCGGGCAAAGCTCTCTGCTTATAGGCAACATTCTTACACGCCCCTCCTTGACCTCTAACACTGCTTCAAATTCATTTCCCGGTCCGAAAGGAACTGTAAACTGTGCCTCATCATGTTGAGAAAAAGAAAATTCAACTGCCAATTCATTATTAACATGAACCGCAACATACTTTTGTATGCTTTCCCCTTCCAAAGTCAAGTTAGCAAAAAACCCTAGCGCACTGAGTAATAAAACAAACACAATAATGCTTTTATCCCAAAAAGTTAGCCTCATTTTAATCAACCTTTTTGCATATACGTTAACTTTTTTATTATAACACACACCATAGTAAACCCAAAGCAAAGGACAACTTAAATTCCCCTGAGGTTAACAGTAGAAAAATATTCTTTTAAAATAAGTGCCATTTCATGAAGTGTATCTTTACTATATGGCAACAGCTTGCTAAAGCTGGGATCAAGAAGATTATGGTTTGGGCAAAATTGTTGGAGAAAATAAGGTGTCTTCCCAGCAAACTGCTTACCAATTAATTCAAGATCTTTTTTTTCAACCAGCCCGGGTACAACTGTAGTTCTAAACTCATGATTAACATTTTTATCCTTTAACAAAAAGACAGTTTCTTTTAATAGTGTAACATCTACTTTTCTACCAGCAGCTATATCATATTTATTTAAAGAAGTTTTAATATCTAGTGCGACATAATCTATTAAATCATTGTTGATAAGCTTTTCTAAATGACGGGAGTTAAATCCATTAGTATCTATTTTTACTTTATAGCCCAATCCCTTAACTTTAACCAGCAAAGCAAAAATTTCCTCGTGACACAAAGGCTCACCTCCAGTAAGGCAAACCCCTTCTAACAGGTTACATCTTTTACGTAAAAACGACATAATTTCTGCCTGAGAAATAGATGCTAGTTTATTTGCATTTAATACAAGATCCTTGTTATAACAATAAGGGCACCTTAAATTACAGCCGCCAGTAAAAAGTGTAGCGCAAATTTTACCAGGGTAATCAACAAGACTGCATTTAACTAATCCCCGAAACATGGCCGTCCCCACCACCGCAATAATTATAAGGTGAAGTTAAACTACTACAAAAGTTTTTCTTTCCGAATACTCTTCTTGTTTACCTTTATTCCAATTTTGGACAGGTCTGTAAAAACCTACTACCCTCGACCATACCTCAGTTTCCTCCTTGCAATGGGGGCATATTTTTTGTTCGCCAGGTAGATAGCCATGATTGATACAAACGCTAAAAGTAGGTGTTATAGTAACATATGGTATTTTGAACTTGTTGACCATTTTTTGCAACAGCTTCTTGCACGAAACAGTATCATTTAAACATTCTCCTAGGTAAACATGGAAGACAGTGCCGCCAGTATAGC
>JAAZDU010000244.1 GCA_012512665.1 Bacillota bacterium
TAATAATACGGCCCTTTGTATTATCCTCGCCAAAGGCAAGGGGACAACCACCTATAATTCTCCTGCCCGCCGACAAGGAGAGAAGAGATGTAGAATAATCTTTTTTAATAGCACTTCCCATTTGTTTAATAACACTTTCATCACACGACATTTCCATATCCTTGCTCATGAGAAAGAAGGCAATCCAAACCAATGGATTAAACCAGTGCAAACACACTACTAAGAAAGCAAGCGGCTTTATAATATGATCGAACCTATTAATATGAGTTTGTTCATGCTTGACAAGATAGGCCCTTTCTTTTTCCAGGATACCCAGAGGAAGGTAAATCTTAGGTCTGATTATACCAAAAATAAAAGGCGTTTTAATACCGCTCATCTCATACACATTATCGAAAATTGGCCTGGCAGATTTTAATTTAAAATAAAGCTTTACGGCTGTAAAAATACTATATGAAAGTAAAACTACAAGACCAATAACCCACAATACTTCACCCAAGGTGAACCATATCTGCACAGCATTTGCACTTGCAGCAACCCCGGGGAGAGGCAAGGAGTTATTTACTGCCTGCCCTACTACCGTTACCTCGCTATTAACTGCAGGTGCCTGTGAATACATAATTTCATTGGGCACGGTTTCTGTGCTTGCCGGTATTAAACTAAATATACTTTCAAAGGAGAAGGGGATTATAAGTCTAAATAAAGCCGCGGACCAGAGTACATAAGAAAATATCTTGGGTGCTTTTTTAAGCAACAGCCGGGCCAGGATAATAAACACAATCACATAGCTTGCCGTAATGCTCATATTTAAAAGCTGCATAAACAAATTATGCACGGCTATTCCTCCTCCCTATGCTGGTTGATTAACTTTTGTAATTCTTCAATCTCGCTATCACTAATTTTTTTGCTTCTTGTAAATGCAGCTAAAAACTTCGGCAGTGAACCGCCAAAGGTTTTCTCCACAAATTGCTTGCTTTGCTCAGCATAAAAATCATCTTTTGTTATAAGAGATTTTACCACGCCATTGTTGTTTTTAAAAATCCCTTTCTTTTCTAGGCGCTTTAACATAGTATATGTGGTTGATTTTTTCCATTCAAACTCCAATTGGCACAACCTTACTAATTCTCCTGATAAAATAGGTTCTTTTGCCCAAATAAGATCTGCAAATTTAGCTTCCATCTCAGTAAGTTTGTATTCTTTCATCTGCAAAACCCCTTTCAGTCTACAAGTAATCGACCAATGCTGCCTTTAGTTTACAGCTTGTAGACTGCTTTGTCAAGACCAACTTAATAACAGCAAGTCTAACCGGGACAAGCTCCAGGAACTACAGTTCAATCTTTGGTGCGCTCACATGGATGCTGTATCACGACATTCCATAGTCACGATACAATTTCGTCCTTTGGCTTTTGCCTTGTAGAGGGCATTATCTGCCTGTTTTAAAATATCTTCGATATTGCTATTGTTATCAATGCCGCCACAGGTTACCGCCACTCCAATGCTTACTGTCAAATTAATTTCCTGTTTCTCGTAAATCACTTTTGTTTTTGAGACAGCTTCTCGAAACTTCTCTGCTGCCCTTTTTGCCTCCTGCAAAGATGTATTCTTTAATAAGACAGCAAATTCTTCCCCTCCCAGGCGCCCGGCCAAATCGGTTTTGCGAAAGTTAGTCTTGATGATATTTCCCATTCGACGGATTATTTCATCTCCCGCTGCATGCCCGTAGGTGTCGTTAATATTTTTAAAAAAATCCAGATCAATCATCAATAAAGATAATTGCTCATTATGTATTTTGGCCCAAGAAAGTGCCCTCTGAGCCAACTCCATAAATTCTGCTCGGTTATAAAGGCCGCTCAAAGAATCTGTGGTAGCCAAAATAGTTAGCTCCTCCTGAATCTTTTTCTTTTCTGTAATATCCCGGATAGATTTTAGCATCATCATTCTTCTATCATGAGGGTTACCCAAGGGCATGGTGTCAATCTCAAAAAAACGTTTTTCTCCGCCAACTACCAGAGAAAATTCCTTGGTAGTATCGCTTTTGAAAATTTCAAGCAACTCTGGCTCTCGTTTAAAAAGAAGCTCTATAGGGTAATTATCTAATGAAATGTTTAATGTTCCAAAAAACTTTTTAGCCGCCTTGTTATAATCTATTAACCTTAGCCCCGATTCCAATATCATCAAACCTTCAAAGCTATTTTCAAAGATAGTTTCTCGAGCAAGAGTTTTTATTTCTAAAAAATCATATTTCAAAATGCCATAACCTATAATAAGCATAGGAATGGGCATTATTAAAGCCGAGTAATCAATGCTCCATTTATTGTAAACAAAAAGAACCAGCATGACACCAATAAGGGGAAATAGGGAAGCAAAAAAGAAAATAAAAAATTGGGATCTGGTGTAGGCAAGCCTTTTTTTTTGATATCCTAAATGGTATATGATAATGGTCAGAAACAAACACAGTATAGTATAGGAAATATTAACATAGTACCAGCAGCCTCTTTCCATATACAGGGAATAATATCCAAAAATCTGTTTAGCTTCCCATTTTTTATAGAAAAAATGGTGCCAAGAATTGGTGAGCCGCATGAAAAAAGTAATTACAGGCACAAAAAAGAGCAAAACCGCTGTCCGCCTACTCAGGGTATAGATGGTTTTGGTATAAAGAAGAGCCACCGTCAGCCATAGTACAGAAATAAAAGGCAAACCTAAATACTGGATCTGATTCCAGAGCATCAATTCTTGCAGATTGCTAGTATTAATAATCATTAAATAACCAAACAAATAAACACTAACACACAGAATAAAGGCAGAGAATACCTTGCGATAGATATTTTTACCCTCTGAATAAAAGTAAGCGGAAAAAAACTGCGTTAGTATAACCGTAATGGCA
>JAAZDU010000245.1 GCA_012512665.1 Bacillota bacterium
CCTTCTTCCCAACCCAGCCTTTTAAATAGTGGTATCAGTGTGATTACTGCCAGCCCCATTACAAAAAAGCTTGTTCCAAAAATAAAATAAAGGACCAAACCAAAGAGTCCAGCCACAATAGTTGTCTTTGCCCGGGTAAAACCTTTTTGTAGACCGGCTGTAATACTTGGCTGGACACAAATCACCGCCGCCGTACCGGCCAAAAGTGGCAGTGAATATGGGATAAAATGGCATAGATAGACAGAAAGGGTAGCTGCAAAACCGGTCTTGATAGTGCGGGGGCCCAAAAACAAAGAAGGCTTGATTCTTAATTTCAATCTCATACACCAACATTCCCATTAACTCTACCAATAAAAAAGCAATAAAGAAAGGCTGAACATTTTGGCTAGCTGCTGGCATTTAACAGTAACAATTGAGCTAAAATTTAAATTCTAGATCTACGCTATAATTCCTTTTCTCCTGCAATTATCTTTGTAACATGGACTATAATTTACACCAGCTAGCAAAAAGGTTTCTTTTGCCTGCCCTCACAGCTATATGCTGCCAACCCGGCAAATAGTACCGCTTTTCCAGAAACCGCTTCGAAAACGAAGGTAGGTAAAAACTCCTCTTACCCACAGATCTGCCACCATACCCAGATAAGCTCCCATTAAACCCATGTTAAGCTTGAATACCAGAAGCCATGATAATCCCAGGCGAACAGGCCACATACCAATACCCGTTATTACCAAAGGTAACATAGTATCTCCAGCGCCTCGAAGGGCACCGGTTAAAATCATGGAGGTGGCAAGGGGGAATTGCGAAAGACCAACCATGCGTAGGCCCATAGAGCCGTATTTTAATATTTCAGGATCACTGTTAAAAATTTTAATAATAAACTCCGGGAACAAAAAGAAAATAACACCCATACCAATCATAACGCTTGCACCCATCCTCCATACTATAAAGCCACATGCTTCCGCTAGCTTCGGCTGTTTAGCACCCAGCCCCTGACCTACAAGAGTAGTAGCAGCCATGGAAAATCCATGTCCGGGCATAAAAGATATGGATTCAGCAATATAAACCAGATAGTGAGACGCATAGCTCACCGTGCCTAACCTTAGTATGATTGACGAAAAAACAAGCTGGCCGCTGGAACTTAGTAAGCGCTCAGCGCTGATGGGCAGGCCTATTCTTAATATAGCCATGATTGTATCCCATTCAAACCGCCAGCCAGTCAAAAATAATTTTACATTTTTGCGGCCTGAAAATAAGACAAAAAGAATAAATAATCCGGCAAACCCCCGGGCTAGGGATGTAGCTATAGCAGCCCCTTTAACGCCCATACCTGCTCCGGGGATATAAAACTCCCAATGCCCCAATCCCAGCGGTAGATTTATGCTTGTTAACCTGGAGGGAAAAATAAAATAAAAGTTGGCCACAATATTAAATAAATTGGCCAATGTATTTACCTTCATAGGAGTAGATGTATCTCCGGAGCCACGCAAGACCCCTGATAAAATAAAAGACAAGAAAGTAAAAACAAAACTGAGGCTGATAATGCGCAAGTAAGAAGCTGCCAAAGGTATAACTTCCTCTTCTGCCCCCATTAATATTGGCACTTGCTCGGCAAAGAACAATGCCAACAAAGTGACAAGAAGCGCAAGGCTTGCCCCCAATTGAAAGGATTGTTGAGCAACCTTATTGGCACTTTCATAATCTTCAGCTCCTATAAACTGGGCTACCAATGCGGTAGAGCCCACACCTAGCGAGGCAAACATGCCCATTAAAACCCACATGGGGGTATTATTTATGCCAACGGAAGCAATGGCAACCTCCCCTAACGAACCTACCATCACCGTATCTACAAACTGCACCATGGTGGACAATAACATTTCCATAATGGCGGGCCAGGCCAACAGCACAACTACTTTGCGAATTTGGCGTTTGTTATGTAGATCAAGGCCTTGCATTAGCGAACGAGACTTTACCGTTTCCATTCCCATACCCCTTTTTGAGCTCCGACTTTAATGTAAGTGGAGCAAAATAATACATATCCTGCTTGTTGAACTCAATAAAAGGCGTATTCCCCACTAGCAAGAATTAGCAGGCAAAAAGCCCTGGACGGAGAATACGCCATGAAATTGTATATGTCGAGAATCCAAAACGGTAAAAAAGTGTTCACCGCTCCCTTAATTTGGGGTCCAGGTAATCCCGCAAACCATCTCCAACAAGGTTAATCCCTATCACAGTAATGGTAATGGCTAATCCAGGGAATATAGCTAAATATGGACTTGTTCTTAAATAAGGACGCGCTGCATTAAGCATGGCGCCCCACTCCGGCTCGGGGGGTTGAGCTCCCATGCCCAAAAAGCTTAAGGTCGCTGCCATTAATATTGCTGATCCCATTCTTAAAGTTGCCTGGATAATAATAGGTCCCATGCAATTGGGCAGAAGGTGTTTGAATATTATTCTTAAATCACCAGCACCTGTTGAACGCGCCGCCTCCACAAAAGGAGCATCGCGCAAAGAAAGAACCTGCGCCCTAACCAGGCGTGTAAACAGAGGGATGGAACTTATACCAACAGCCAGCATGGGGGTGTAAATTCCTGGTCCCAAGACCATAACGATAGCCATGGACAAAATAATTCCGGGGAAAGCCAGCATTATATCACACAAGAGCATAATTATATTATCAATGTATTTACCATAATAACCTGCTGGCGCCCCCAACAATAAGCCACCAAAGGTTCCGATTGCTACAGAAACCAGTCCTGCTGAAAGTGAATACTTTGCTCCTACAACCAGTCTGCTTAACACATCTCGGCCAAAATTATCCGTGCCAAGCAAATAATCTCTGCCAGGCGGTGTAAATTTAATGGAAGTATTCTGAGTATAAGGTGAAGAGACAAAATAAGGACCTATAACGCTGATCAATATGAGCGCTAATAAAATAAACAACCCTAGCAGCAGGGATGGATTATTAAGAATCTCATATCGTTTCACGGAAAAGCCTCCCCCAAACTGCGACTAAAGCCTAATGCGAGGATCCAAGATAGCATAAGAAATATCGGTTAATAAATTCAACACAGTGAATGTAAGGGCCATAACCAGTATCCCACCCTGCACTATCTGCAGGTCCCGCGTTAATAATGCATCTACAATCATTCGCCCAATACCAGGCCAAGAGAAGACTGTTTCGGTAACCACCTGACCTCCCAATAAAAAACCCCACTGGAGCCCGATTATTGTAACTATGGGTATAGATGCATTTCGAAGCGCATGTACCAGGATTACCCTTGATTCCTTCAAGCCTTTACCCCGGGCTGTGCGTATATAATCCTGGTTTAAAACATCCAACATGCTGGCTCGTGTAAGCCTAGCAATATTGGCAGCCACGGCCAAACCCAGCGTAAGGCTTGGGAGCACATAACTTAGCAGGCTTTCCCGCCCGTAGTATGGAAATAATCCTAACTTAATGGAAAAAACTACTATCAAAATAAGGCCCAACCAAAACGAAGGCATAGAAACACCGATAAAAGCAGCTATCATGGAGATAGTATCCAAAAAAGAACCTCTTTTAATAGCCGCATACACTCCTATTGGTATTCCTATAACAACGGCTACCAGCAGGCTGGTGCATGAGAGCATAAGTGTTGCCGGCCAGCGAGCTGCAATTTCTTCTGCCACAGTTCTTTTTGTCCTGTAAGAACTTCCTAGATTGCCTTTGGCCAGGTTGCTTAAGTAGATAAAGTACTGCTCCGAAAGCGGCCGGTCCAATCCCAAGCTCCTTCTCAGGTTCTCCACATCTTCTACAGAAGCCTGGGGACCCGCCAAGGCTTCAGCGGTATCCCCAGGAATTAAGTGTAAAAGAATGAAGGAACAGGTTGCCGCACCGAGTAGGACAATGCAGGTAAAGATCAGTTTCCTTAATGCGTAAGCAACCATGTAAGCTCCTCCTGTAATCTCTTATTTATCTACATGGGCAAAAAGAATGTGTTCTGTCGGGAGCACTTCCAGACCTGTCACATTGGACTGAGTAACAACAACCTGTTTCGGATAATGTAAGAATATCCAGGCCGCCTCATCCATAATGATTTCCTGTGCTTGTCTATAAAGCTCTAGGCGGTTCTCAGGGTCAACTTCCATTTTAGCTTCTTCCAACAACCTATCTACCTTTGCATTAGCGTAGTGTGCTCTATTAGATGCCGGGGGCCACTCTTTGGAGTGGAATACAGGGAATAACCCTTGGTCAGCATCTCCGGTTGAGGGGCTCCAGCCCAGCAGCACCATATCAAACTCGCCTTTCTTGACTTCCTCCATTAAGGCCTGGAATTCCCACTGCCTGATGCCCATATTTATGCCTACCTCGGCTAATTGGGCCTGCAGGTTTTCGGCAATCTGGGTGTCCATCAGGTACCTGCCCACCGGTGTCCACAGCTCCACCTCAACCTCACCTTCTGCATAGCCGGCGTCTGCAAGAAGCTGTCGGGCCTTATCCGGGTCATAGGGGTAGGCTCCGATACTGGCATGGCCCCAGGTTGAGGGAGATATCGGGGCATCTGCTTCTATTGCATAACCCCCAAGGATGTCATTGATAATTGTCTCTTTGTTAATGGCATAGTTCATCGCCTGTCTTACCCGAACATCCTGTAATGCGCCCTTCTGATTATTCAAGGCCACGTACATCGTCATGACTGTTGAAGTTTCGATCTGATTAAGGCCCTCCATCTCACGTAGCCTTTCCAATTCTACAATGGGCAGCCTCAGAGCTACATCCACATCGCCTGTCTCTATTAACATCGCCCTCGTGGCATCTTCGGGGACAATGCGGAATTCTATCCTGCTCACTTTAGACGCTCCTTCAAAGTAATTGGGGTTGGCTTCCATCACAATTTTCTCACCGCTATCCCACTGCACCAGTTTAAACGGTCCCGTACCCACAGGATTTCGTGCTAGGTCTTCACCATATTCCTCAATGGCCGTAGGGCTGATCATAGCGCCTACCGGATGGGCAAGCTGTTGCAGTAAAGAACCGGTTGGGTAGCTTGTGACAATCTTCACTACATTTTCATCAACTACTTCTACAGATTCAATCATCGCCAGCACTGACCTGCGCGGTGATCCTGTATTCTCATCCAGTACACGCTCAAAATTTACCTTCACAGCTTCAGCGTTAAAAGGTGTGCCGTCATGGAATTCTACACCCTCCCGCAGCCAGAAAGTCCAGGTAACCCCGTCTTCCGCCACCTTATAATCAGTAGCCAGGTCATTTACCAGATTCATATCCGCATCAAA
>JAAZDU010000246.1 GCA_012512665.1 Bacillota bacterium
AAATGCAAAAAAAGAACTGATGGAGGCGTTGGAATTTATTAAAAGCCCGCAACGGATTATGGAGATGGGTATCAGGCCTTTAAAAGGGATTCTACTGGCAGGGCCCCCGGGGACCGGTAAAACGTTGCTGGCTAAAGCCGCTGCTTTCTATACAGATTCAGCTTTTTTGGCTGCTGCTGGCAGTGAGTTTATAGAGATGTATGCTGGAGTCGGGGCTCAGAGAGTGAGAAACCTGTTCAAACAGGCCAGAAATCTGGCCCGCAAAAAAAAGAAAAAAAATGCTATTTTATTTATTGATGAACTAGAAATATTAGGAGGTAAAAGAGGTTCTCATTCCAGTCATTTAGAATATGATCAGACGCTAAACCAGTTACTGGTCGAATTAGATGGCATGCAGAGCAACGAGGGAATTAACCTTCTACTTATCGGGGCTACCAACAGACTTGATATGTTGGACGAGGCTTTGCTGCGCCCGGGCAGGTTTGATAGGGTTGTTTATGTGGACCTGCCCGATCAGGAAGCACGTTATCAAATTTTGCAGGTGCATACCAGAAACAAGCCTCTGCATCCAGAAGTAGATTTAAGGAGGGTTGCCAAAGAAACCTTTGGCTTTTCAGGAGCTCACCTGGAAAGCGTAGCCAACGAGTCCGCCATAATTGCTTTAAGGGAAAAGAAGAAATTAATTGAATGCAAACACTTTAATGAAGCCATCGATAAGGTTATGCTGGGAGAAAAGCTTGACAGGAGACCTGATAAAAAGGAGCTTAGGCGTATTGCTATCCACGAGGCTGGACATGCTTTGATGAGTGAGCTGGTAAGACCAAATTCTGTTTCTTCTGTGACAATAATCTCTCGTGGCAAAGCTCTTGGTTACATGCGTCAGGAGCCGGAAAAGGATAGTTATCTTTTTACAAAAGATTATTTAGAGGATCAAATTGCAATTTTACTCAGCGGTTCACTTAGTGAAGAAATTTTACTGGGCTGTCGCAGTACAGGTGCTACTGGAGATTTTCATCAGGCTATAGAGCTAGCAAAAAAAATTATTGATGGCGGTATGTCAGCTCTTGGTGTCGTAACCATAAAAGATCTGCCCCAGGAGTACATGCACCAGGAGGTCCAGAGGATTATAAAAACTCAGGAAGATAAAGTAAGAAATATAATCGAAGATAAAAAAGAAATCATACTAAGAGTATCAGAAAAGTTAATTGAAGAAGAACAGGTAGATGGCGCATACTTGAGATCTTTAATTTAGTTTAAATAATTATATTTTTTAAGCCAGCACTGCAAAGTTTTATTTGGGGCAATAATAATAAGTGGCAGGAAAAAAATAATTAATGTTAAATTAGTAAATAAATCTTAAATATTTTATTACCGTTATGTATTTGACTGCTTGGAGGTATAATTGTGCGCCTTTTTGTCGCCCTGGAGCTGAGCAAAAATGCCCGTGAAACTGTTAGCGCACTCCAGGAAAAAATAAAAAAGGTATTGAACTGTGAACTTAAATGGGTCCTACCGGAGAACTTGCATATAACATTAAAGTTTTTGGGAGAAATCAATCCAGCTCTTTTACCTGAGATAAACAGCAAAATGGCCTTTGCTTTAAATAAGAAAAGAAAATTTAAAGTTGTATTGCAGGGCCTAGGCTTATTCCCCGGGATGAAAAGGCCAAGAGTATTGTGGGCTGGTATAAGCGAGGGATCAAATTCAATTGTCGATCTTATTTATGCAATTGAAAAATCATTAAATAGCATTGACATTGCTAAAGATTCTAAAAAAAAGTTTCCTCACCTAACGCTGGGCAGATTTAAAAATACTTTTGATTACCAGTCGTTAAAGGCCTTAATTGACAACTATCACGACTGCTATTTTACCGATTTTACAGCTTGTAAAATTGTTCTTTACCAAAGTATTTTAAGGCCAAATGGGCCTTGTTATAAGCCTTTAAATTTTTTTAATTTGCAGTGATTAAAAAAAAGGGTTTTGTCATTAAAAACAGAAATAATACAAACATATGTTCCATAAGGGAGTGAGAGATAATTGATGGAGAAAGAAAAAGCTCTGGACAATGCTTTGCTCAATATTGAAAAACAATTTGGTAAGGGTTCTATCATGAGACTTGGCGAGCAAGCAAAGGTTAATATTGCAGTTATACCTACGGGTGCCTTATCTCTGGATATTGCTTTGGGGATAGGCGGGCTACCAAGGGGCAGAGTGATTGAAATATTTGGGCCTGAATCTTCAGGCAAGACAACTGTTGCTCTTCAAGCAATTGCTGAGGCCCAAAAAAGTGGAGGGTACGCTGCTTTTATAGATGCAGAACATGCCTTGGATCCTATTTATGCCAAAAACATAGGCGTTAATATTGATGATCTTTTAGTCTCCCAGCCGGATACAGGTGAACAGGCCTTAGAGATTGCTGAGGCGCTGGTTCGCAGCAACGCCATTGATATTATTGTGATCGATTCTGTTGCTGCTCTTGTTCCGCGGGCTGAAATAGAAGGCGAAATGGGTGATTCACACGTTGGCTTGCAGGCAAGGCTAATGTCACAGGCTATGAGAAAACTGTCTGGCGCCATTAACAAATCAAGGACCACTGCTATTTTTATCAACCAAATTAGAGAAAAAGTTGGTGTATTGTTTGGTAATCCCGAAACAACGCCAGGCGGAAGAGCTTTAAAATTTTATGCATCTGTGCGAATTGATGTAAGAAAAACCGAATCCCTTAAACAAGGGGACGATATAGTTGGCAATCGTGTGAAAGCGAAGATTGTCAAAAATAAACTGGCTCCCCCTTTTAAACAGGCGGAGTTTGATATTATCTATGGCTATGGTATATCCCGTGAAGGTTGCCTAATTGACCTGGCTGTGGAGAAAGGAATCATTACTAAAAGTGGTGCCTGGTATTCTTACGAAGAGGAGCGCTTGGGGCAGGGAAAAGAAAATGCCAGAGACTTTTTGAAAAAAAACCCGGAACTTGCTAAAAAAATTGAATACAAGTTAAGAGAGGCTTTTGATTTACCTGCTTTAAAAGATTCCCTTTCAGATAAAGATAAAAGTAGCCGCAAGCAGGCAGATACAGTCTCTTGAGATAACATTATAAACATGTTAAGATTAAATAAAAAGGAGGATAGCTATGACTGAAGACAGCGCTGCTAAATATTTACCTTCTGAATATGGTACTGTCCGTATAGCTGATGAGGTTGTTTCCATTATTGCAGGCCTGGCTGCAACAGAAATTGATGGTGTTGCTAGTATGAGCGGTGGCATTGCCGGCGGTATAGCAGAGGCCTTGGGAAGGAAAAACTTTTCTAAAGGCGTCAAAGTGGATGTGGGAGAAGAGGAAGTAGCTATAGATCTTTATATTATTGTAAAGTATGGATATCGTATTCCAGATGTGGCATGGCAGATTCAAGAAAATGTAAAAAAATCGGTTGAAAATATGACAGGTTTAAAGGTTTTAAAAGTAAATGTTCATGTCCAAGGAGTAAGCTTCCCTAAGGTGACAGAGGAAGAAGACGATGATACAAAAAAGTTAAGGTAGGCTGCAAAATTAGCCTCCTGCGGCCAAGGGAGGCCGGTACGTTAAAGAGGTGAATTATCATGAAATCCTGGGGGCGTACTTTTTTTGCACTTCTTGCTCTATTGGCATTAATAGTTGGAGTGCTATTAGTACTTATCGCAACTGGCATTTTACGACTGCAAGGTATAGGGCTTATTGAACTATCCAGACTTGCGGGCAGCTTTACCTTTTTTATCGCCGGTATTGTTATTTTTATTGTGGGCTTGTTGCTATTGATTTTTTGTCTCCGTAAAGGCGAGCAGGTTAGTGCCATATCACAGCAGACGGAGCTGGGTGAGCTAAGTATATCCTACAAAACAATAGAGAGTATGATCTTAAAAGCCTCCAGAAGCGTAAAGGGGATCAGGGATATAACAGCCAAAACAGCTAGTACTGAAAAAGGACTTGTTATCTATATAAAGGCAAAAGCTGTTCCAGAAAAGCCTATTCCTGAACTTACTCTTGAGCTTCAGGCAAGCGTGAAGGATTATGTGGAGAAGATTGGCGGGACAGCTGTGGCTGAAGTAAAAGTTTTAATTGAGAATATATCTTCGGAGCCTGTTAACTGATTAGAGGTGTTCTGCATGGATAAGGGATGGCAAGATTTTGTTGCCTCTCACTGGGGGAAAATATTAGGCGGGTTTGCAGGCCTTTTAGTTGCTATCCTAGTAGCAGTTGTTGGTTTTTGGCTTACAGTTTTTATTTTTATCTGCGTTATCGTGGGAATTTTTTTAGGCAGCAAATTGGAAAAAAAAGAATCTTTTAAGCACCTATGGGAAAGTATTTGGCATTCAAAAGACTATTAATACCCCCTACTTTTGAAGGAAGGTTTTTTGAACAGCCGATTCAAACTGCTGAAAGGGGAAAACAAGCTTTGGGTAGGAGGCAATCTAGAGAAGTTGCTTTTAAGACCTTGTTTCAAAAGGAACAAGGGGGAGTTGACCCTGAAAAAGCTCTTCAATTTTGTCTTTTAGAAAACCCGTTATCAGAAAAAGACAAGCTTTTTGCTGAGCAGTTGATAAAAGGTACTCTTTCTCACTTGGATAATATTGATAGCATAATTTCCCGCCATCTTATTAAATGGGATCTCAAGCGACTGGCTGCTGTAGACAGGGCTGTTCTTCGCCTTGCCCTTTATGAGCTTATCTACCTTCCAGAAATACCTGCTGCTGTTACTATAAATGAGGCAGTAGAGTTAACTAAAAAATTCCAAGATGAAGACTCAGCCAATTTTATAAACGGCATCCTTGATAGAATCAGGAAAGATCTATATTTAAGCAGTAACTTAAAGGATAGGCCTATACCATGACTATGACTCTTTTTGCCGGATTGGACAGTTCCTGTTATGCTACATCAATGGCTCTCCTCAATGCTAGAGCAGAACTTATTTGGGAACAAAGACTACCTCTAAAAGTTAAAAAGGGTAGCAGAGGTCTTCGCCAATCCGAAATGGTTTTTCAGCATCTAAAAAATATGCCCCGCTTGTGGGAGGAGGCTCAAAAAGTTTCTAACTACCGCCTCTCAACCTTAGCCTATACTTGTTCCCCCAGGCCAGGGCTAGATTCGTACATGCCTGTTTTTAAGGTTTCTGAGGTCTTTGGTAAAAGTATAGCTTTAGCTGCTGGTATAAATTATGTTCAGACTTCCCACCAGGAAGGGCATATAGCAGCAGGTGTGTGGTCAACGAATTTAAAAAGCAATGAGTTTCTTGCTGCCCATATTTCAGGCGGAACCACTGAAATCTTATTAGTAAAAGATAATAACGGAAAGTACGATATTGAAATTGTCGGTGGTACACTTGATTTAAATGCCGGCCAATTTGTTGACAGGATCGGGGTAGCTATGGGAATGCCTTTTCCCTCCGGACGCTTTTTAGAGGAAAAGGCTTTAGAGCTTTCAACAGAGCCCCTGGCTACCCCCTTGGCTGTAAAAGACTCATGGTTTAGCTTTTCAGGACCAGCCACATTTGTTGAAAGAGAACTTGCTAAAGGTGTTCCATTTCCCGCAGTGGCCAGGGGAGTGGAGATCTGTATTGCCAACTCCTTGGTAGCCGCCATAAAAGCTGTTAGCAGAGATGTCAAAGTAAAAGATTTATTAGCGATAGGAGGGGTGGCAGCTAACCAATTTATACGACAGGAGATCGTTACCAAGCTAAGAGATATGCGGGTTTATTTCCCTCCCCGGGAATATGCTGGAGATAATGCCATAGGCGTAGCATATCTTGGCTATTTAAGAGAAAATAATGGGTAATTACAATGAATGTAAGTAAAGAAATATGAGAAAATTTTATAATTATACGAAAAAGAGGATTTTACTTACTTTGCGTCGAATTCTAAGCAAATGCTTTTAAAAGTAAAGCATTTGTTTTGTGTTTGTTTACTATGTGC
>JAAZDU010000247.1 GCA_012512665.1 Bacillota bacterium
AGATTTAATAAACCATCTAAAAAGCTGCTTTTAGCAGCTTTTTAGATTATGGAAATAATTGTTAGAATTTGCGGTGAACTTTTTGGCTGCCTTATCGTCTTATGGGTGAATAACCCTAATAAGGAGTGAGTTGACGAGATGATGACGTCTGAAAGCATAAAAATAACTTGAGCAATTGGGTGATTTTTCAGGTGAAAAGTTTTTTATCTGGAAAGCAGGTTAAATATTACTTTTTCAGGGGAGGAGTAACCAACCTAATGAAGAAAAAAATATTGATATCTGTGATGGTTGCTATACTGTTGTTATGCCTGGCTTCTTCTGTATTTGCCCATTCCTCAGTTAAAATGTATTTTAACGGAAAAGAAGTATTTTCGGATGTCTCGCCCCGCATTGTTGATGGGCGGGTGCTGGTACCTATCCGTACTATTGCGGAAAGGCTGGGAGCAATAATTCGATGGAATGAAAAACGAAGATCTGTTGATATTGATTTTGAAGCAATAAAAGCTCAGGATTCTCGTATATCCCTTTTAGAAAGTGCACTGGCCCCGAAGGACCCTTTAACCGCTGTAACAAGGTGGGCTGAGGGTGTAAAGACAAGAAACGGCGCGTTGCAGTATGCAGTGATGTCTTCTTCTTTAAGAAAAGAAACTTTTTCCGATTTTGTTGAATCTAACTGGGTTACAGGAACATCTTCTCCCTGGATTGAAAGTTATGACGTTAATGAAATTTGCAGGGTTGACAGCAATACATACAGGTATAAAGTAGAGTTTACCTATACAGATTCAACTAAAGCGACCTTTACAGAGAGGCAGTATGTCACCGTTATTAAAGATAAAGAGGACTGGCTGGTATCTTCTCTGGAAAAAATTGATATCAAAGGGAAAATAACTGAAGTCAAAGCGGAGCGTAACAGAAAGGTTAAGAGCATCTTTGTAGAAGATGATGAGGCTGAAAGGAAGGGCTATGATAAAGCCAACGTTCTAATAGAGCGCGATACTATTATTTATGATGGCTATACAGATAAAAAACTCAGCGAGCATGCCCTGAAAAAAGGAGTGAAAGTTGAAGTAATTTTTACCGATGATCCTGTTACGGCGATTTATCCAGTTACAGCGAAGGCAAAATTAATAAGGGTAATTGATGGAGCGAAAGAAGAGTTGATTGTTTACCGTAATAACCACTATGGCTTTACTTTTTCCCTGCCAAAGAGCTGGGAGGGCTATACGATTGTCACTGATCAATGGGAAGGTGTATCCCTAAAAGGAGCGAAAAAGGGTAGCGTGGTTGAAAAAGGCCCGATCCTTGCTATCAGGCATCCCGAATGGAGCTCTCGCAAGCCGAGGCAGGATATCCCGATAATGATCTTTACTGTTGAGCAGTGGAAATCGCTGCAGCAGGGAAAAATCAGTGTTGGTGCGGCTCCAGTGGGGCCAACAGAGCTTGCTCGCAACAGCAGGTACGTTTTTGCCCTGCCGGCACGTTACAACTACTCATTCCTGGAGGGGTACGAGGAGGTGGAAAGAATCCTGGAGGGCAATCCCCTAATACCCTTTGGGCACTAATTTGATTAACCCTAAGTGCAAATAAATAGTCCAGGGAAAAAACCTGGGCTTTCTTTTTTTGAACATCAGCACCAACCAAACCAGGCAAAATTTTTTGAAGGAATTTTGTCGGATAGCTTAGAATTAAAAACCAATGAGGAAAAAATCTCAACAATCGGGGCTAATAGCATAAAGATGATCTTAAAGTCTGACACCATTAGTGAACTCCAAAAAACCATGGGTAAAATGATCAAAGTAGTAACTGAAGAGGTTTTTTTTACGAGAAAAAGGAGGAACCTAGCCGTTTTTGAAGATGCCCTCAAATACATCCCGCGAAACTCCCATTGACAGATCGGCTTAGAGGATGTAGCCAACCATGTTTACCTCAACCCGTATTATTTTAGCAGCTATCTTAAAAGTAAACCAAAAAGTAAACCAATCATGCTGTGCTCCTGCAGTGCTGATAAAAAAATTGTGCAAAGTTTCTGGATGAAGTAGCTTAAATCTTTAAGAGAGAAAAATAATACTAATGGTTCTACTTTATTTTGAAGGCAACCTTATGAAATATTTAATGTAATATAAGAATACAAAATAAGCTTCTTGTCTAAAGTATTAATTCTTTAAAAGGAGATGAAGTGAAAATGATTAACAACAACCAGATCTCCCAGGCCATGACCGTTAAGCTTGACGAAGAATTGCCGGAGATGCCTGAGTTTGTGGAGGGTATCAGAAGAGCACCGGACAGGGGTTTTAAGCTTACACCGGAGCAAACAAAAATAGCTTTAAAAAATGCTCTTCGTTATGTTCCTGAAAGATTACATGAAAAATTGGCTCCTGAATTCTTAAATGAACTTCTTACAAGAGGGAGGATATATGCTTATCGCTACCGCCCCGCCGGGAGAATTTATGGCCGGCCCGTGCATGAGTACAAAGGTAACTGCATCGAGGGTAAAGCTTTTCAGGTAATGATCGACAATAACCTTGATTTTGAGGTGGCTCTTTACCCTTACGAGCTGGTTACCTATGGGGAGACTGGAAGCGTTTGCCAGAATTGGCTGCAGTATCGATTGATTAAAAAGTATCTGGAGATATTAGATCATAATCAAACCCTGGTCATCCAGTCTGGCCATCCGTTAGGGCTCTTCCCCTCCAGGCCGGAAGCACCGCGGGTTATTATCACTAACGGTTTAATGGTGGGCTTGTTTGATAACCAGGAGGACTGGGAAATCGCTGCGCAGATGGGGGTGGCGAGCTATGGCCAGATGACGGCAGGTGGATGGATGTATATTGGGCCACAGGGAATTGTACATGGTACTTTTAATACAATTTTAAATGCAGCCCGTTTAAAGCTTGGGGTTCCAAAAGATGGGGACTTACGGGGCCACCTGTTTGTCTCTTCGGGCCTGGGAGGAATGAGCGGAGCCCAGGCTAAGGCAGTGGAAATAGCTAACGGGGTGGGGATTATCGCTGAGGTCGATTATTCCCGCATTAAAACGAGGTACGACCAGGGCTGGGTGAGCAAGGTGTCCAGCGACCTGCCAGAGGTTTTCAGGATTGCCGAAGAATACCTGAGGAAAAAAGAGCCTATTTCCATTGCCTACCATGGAAATGTTGTTGATTTGCTGGAATATATAGTTGAAAACAATATAAAAGTAGACCTGCTTTCCGACCAAACTTCATGCCATGCCCCTTATGACGGAGGCTACTGCCCGCAGGGGATAGATTTTACGGAGCGAACTAGGATGCTGTCAGAAGAGAGAGACAAATTTAAGCAGCTGGTTGATCAGAGTCTCCGGCGCCACTACGATCTTATTAAAACGCTGGTTGATAGAGGAACGTACTTCTTTGATTATGGAAATTCTTTTATGAAAGCTGTCTATGATGCCGGGGTTAAGGAAATTGCCAAAAATAAAGTGGATCCTAAGGACGGCTTTATCTTTCCCTCGTACGTTGAGGATATCATGGGGCCGGAGCTGTTTGACTACGGATACGGGCCTTTCCGCTGGGTTTGTTTAAGCGGGAAGCATGAGGACCTAGTAAAAACTGACAAGGCAGCTATGGAGTGTATTGATCCAAACAGGCGGGGGCAGGATCGCGATAATTATGTCTGGATTAAGGATGCCGAAAAAAATAAGCTTGTAGTAGGGACAAAGGCGCGGATACTTTACCAAGATGCCCAGGGAAGAATAAAAATAGCCCTCAAGTTTAACGAGATGGTAAGAAATGGGGAGATAGGCCCCGTCATGCTGGGTAGGGATCATCATGATGTTAGCGGCACGGATTCGCCGTTTAGAGAAACTGCCAATATTAAGGATGGCAGCAATGTTATGGCCGATATGGCTGTCCAGTGTTTTGCTGGAAATGTGGCCCGGGGAATGAGCATGGTAGTTCTTCATAATGGAGGCGGTGTTGGCATCGGGAAAGCGATTAATGGTGGTTTTGGCTTGGTGCTGGATGGAAGCGAGAAAGTGGATCGTGTCATTAAGTCGGCAATGCTATGGGATGTTACAGGTGGAATAGCCAGGCGCTCCTGGGCCAGGTGTTTGCATTCTATGGAGACGGCAATTGAATTTAACAAAGAATATCAGGGTACAGGTCACATTACTCTCCCATTTATAGCCGATGAAGAATTAATTGATGGCGTGGTGCAAACCGCTTTTAAACGATGAATACTTCATTATTAATTTGTGAACACGGCAGGAGAATTTTATATTAATGTCGAAATACTCGACAATAGATTATTTTAGGATGCACGTGACCCAGAGAAGGTAGTCTTAAGGGGGCGCGTCTATTGTGTCCGCAGTAGGCCCGCCCCATTTTATTTAGGAGTTTTGTGAAATATAGGTTTTCCCTAAATAAAAGAAGATGGGGTGTGCAGATGAAGACATTGGGTCAGATTGCCGTGCGTATAGCTATAGAGGATGCTGGTCTTGTTCAGGAATTAATAAAAAAAGCTGAACGTCTAGGTTATCTCGCTGTTAAAGGCAAAGTAGGGTCGATGAACATGGAAAAGGTGATCGCCGCCGTAGAAACCGCGGCAAAGAGACAGGGGATCATATCCAGCAGCAACTACCGCGACGAGCATGCCCTCTATCATGCGGTATTGGAAGCTCTGCACGGTATTTGCCGCGGCGATCTTGTCATTGGCGATGTGTTGCGGACGGTGGGCCTCAGCTTTTCTGTTGTCAAAGGGCCTAAGGTGCCCGGTGAATCAAAAGAAGGTGTTTGGATAGCTGTTGCCTTATATGGAACAATTGGTGCTCCGATCAAAGGTTTTGAGCATGAAACCATCGGCTTGGGTATTAACCATTTATAGCTATTAGCTATTGTGGAGCCCATAGTTAACTAGCTGCTAGGGGGTTGCCATCTAGCTACAAATACGTTTTATTAACTGGAGGTAGAACATATGATCTGTATTGATGGCAACCATCTAACAATCGAAGATATTGTGGCCGTTGCTCGACAGAAAGAAAAGGTTAGCATTTCTCCTGCAGCTAAAGAAGCAATCGACAGGGCAAGCAGGATGATTTCCAACATTGTTTCCCAGGGGGAAGTAGTATATGGTGTAACAACGGGGTTTGGCAAGCTTGCCCATGTTACCATCTCCCAAAAAGAAACATCAGAACTACAAAAAAACTTAATTCGCAGCCATGCCGTTGGTGTTGGCGATAACTTACCCGAAGAGGTTGTCAGGGCGATAATGCTTCTCAGGGCAAACACTCTGGCTAAGGGCCATTCTGGTATTCGCCTTGAGGTAATCCAGTTACTCGTGGATATGTTAAATTGTGGACTACACCCCGTTATCCCTTCGCAAGGTTCAGTTGGTGCGAGCGGTGATCTGGTGCCACTGGCGCATATGACCTTGCCTTTAATAGGCGAAGGTGAAATTTTGCTTGAAGGTTCAATTGTAAGTGGGAAAACAGCCCTGCAGAGATTTGGCCTGGAGCCAGTCGAGCTGGAAGCTAAAGAGGGCTTGGCCTTAATTAATGGCACTGCTGTGATGACTGCTATTGCTGCTCTGGCGG
>JAAZDU010000248.1 GCA_012512665.1 Bacillota bacterium
AATGTATTAATGACATAAGTTATACCTCCGTGTTAGAACTCATATATATAGAGTTCGACACGAAGTGAAAAAATCATTGTTGGTTTTGGAAAAAATATCAAAAAAAATCCTTAACCGAACACGCATGATTGACTCTTCATAAACACACTAAAAAAAGCCTCCCTTGGATGGTAAGGGGCAATCCGGCGACAAGTTGAAAGGTACTTGGATGCAACTGCCAAAATCTAAAGCTGCACGGTTGAGAGAGTTAGTTCCTGGAATGGTCAATAAAACAGCATATTCCATTTCTATCGTAATTCTTTGTTTATCCAGCAGTCTGTCCACAAAGTAAATATTTTTGAGCTTTTCAAGCAAATATTTCCTGCTCACAACCATGTATCCAGGGCTCTTATCATCTTTATTTCAATATCATTTTGGAAGAGTTCGCAGCAAAGCAGAAATATTTTGACAGCTTTTGAATAAACGATCGATTCCACTGCAAAAAACCTTGGAAATTCGTGCATTATGAGTTTTACCCCTATTAGCGAAAACAAATGATTATAGGGGCTCGTAATAGTGTTGGAGATACAATATAGTCTTTTTCAGACTGCGCACGTAGAATATGGTTTTTTGCAGTGGAATCATGGTCTTTATACAGTTAAAATTGCGGCTTTTGCATTTGACTTTTTTACTTTCGCAACTAACCTAGACTTTCAATTAGCGCTTGCAAATATTTAGTACCCTTCACAATCGCATCTTTCGGATCGTATTCTGTTCCCTCATACTCCATGTTTATATACCCATCATAGCCGGCTTTTTTCATAGCCCTGAGGCAGGGAAGGGGTTCAACTACACCCTCCCCTATCAAGGCGGGTTTGTAACACCTGCCATCCAAGCCTCTGGTCTTACCCTCTTCTACAACCTCCCAGTCCTTAAAATGAGCGTGGACTATATGGTCCTTTATTGCCCAAAATGCCTCGGCAGGGTCTTCTCCTGCCGTGTAAACGTTACCGTTGTCGTAAGTCACCTTCAAGCCTGGAACTGCAGCAGTTGCCTTCTTCATGTCCTCTGTGGTGATAAAAGGCGCTTGCGTTCCGTGGAAGTGCTCTACTGTCACTGTAATCTTGTAAGGCTCAGCTAAAGATACTGCTTCTGCCAATTTTTCCAAGGCAAGCTCTTGGGTTAGTTCTCTACTCTGCCCGTCCATCCCTAATAGAGGAAGCATGATCTTATCGCTGCCGAGGATACTTGCTACTTCAAACCCTCGTTTGAGCTTCTCGGTGGCTTCGGCTCTTATGTCAGGGTCAGCGTGATGAATATGGGCAAAAAAGGTGTAGCAGACATTCTTAAGACCGTAGTCTGCAGTAACCTTCGCAACTTCTTTCGGGTCAAAATTATAAACAGTTACCCAATCAATTCCATCTACCCCTATCTCTCTCGCCAGCTCACAGAGAGCCACCAAATCCGGCTCCTGACCCCAAGAACCGCGGGCTAAAGAGTAACTCATCAATGAAATCTTCATTATGGACCTCCTTGCACAATCACTTGATCTGATCGATATTTTCCATGACTTTCCTGAAAGCTGCTGCTACGAGCTCCACAACACGAAGATCATTGGGCAGTCGCAAGGGGTTGGTCATTCCAGTGTGAGTATCGCAGTGCTTCCGCGCCATGGGATACTTCTCTGGCAAGTAATCCACCTCCCGGGCATGAGGACAGTGCCAAGGACAGCCCTTTCCATAGCCATCCTTCATCTGAAATACTGCCATCTCCGGCAGAATGAACCTCTGCCACACACCTGTCGCCACACCTTCAGCCCGCAGCGCCTCGATGATTTTGTACCGGAACTGGCTGGCATCGTGCTCATGACCTAAAGCTTTCATGTCGAAGCGAATGGTGTAATTGTAGCCGTTTGTCTCGCAGTTTTCTGGGAAGGTGGGGAGAATGAGATAAGGAACGTCTTTCAATAGCTCTGTGAGATATTGGGTGGTCTCCCGCTGGTGGGCCAGATAACTATCCAGCTTTTTCAGCTGCGCTCTGCCAAAAGCAGCGTTAAGATCCGAATTTCGATACATCCAGCCCATGGAATAGACATGATAGTCCCTATTTTGCATATCGGTGATTGTTTCCCCAAAAGACCACAATGCCCGTGCTTTTTCAAGCATCTCTTCTGAATCTGTAACAAACATTCCGCCTTCGCCTGCGGAAAGACACTTGTTCTGGTTGAAGCTGAAAGCAGCGCAGTCTCCGATGGTGCCAACTTTCTTGCCGTTAAATTTTGCTCCATGAGCCTGGCAGGCATCCTCAATTACCTTCAGATTATGCTTACGGGCTATGGCCATTATTTTATCCATCTGAGCCGGCAACCCGTGAAGGTGTACAACAATTATGGCTTTGGTTTTGGGAGAGATGGCCTCTTCGATTTTGTCAGGATCGATGTTCATAGTGTCAAAATCGATATCTACAAAAACCGGAATGCAGTTGTGCTGCATCACACAAGTTGCAGAAGAGGACCATGAATACGCAGGGACAATAACCTCATCGCCTGTTCCGCAATCGCAGGCAACAAGACACATATGCAGTGCTGCTGTCCCAGAATTGGTTGTGATGGCGTATTTGTTGCCGTTCCAGGCAGCAAACTCTTCCTGAAAAGCTCCACAGTTCGGACCAAAGGCATGGTTGGTTCCCATTAGCGAATCCAATACCATTTTCTTATCAGTCTCGTCTACTGGAGGCCATTTTTTAATTGTCCCCTCTGGAATTAACCTCTTCCCACCGTTAATTGCCAATTTCTCAGCCATTTTTACACCCCTCCATAGTTATGTTTCTGTGTGGATCTGTTTCAAAATCTCCACTGTTCTATCTACAAGCTCCTGCCCGCCTTTGGGACTGACAAGGTTGCAATACATGCTTGCACTGTAACCGCGTCCCTCTTCACCGCGAGCAGTGCACAAATAAGTGCCACCGTCTGGACCGGGCTGTCCAGCCAGCTGTATAACGAAGGTCTGCATAAAAGGACTGCGGGCTTGGATCCGGTGCATGTAATCCGTATAGAGTTCAAACCGATTAGAAGCAAAAGCAACATCACCAATCCGCACAACGTGCAGCTCCATGGGCAATTTGGGCTGTTCTTTCTGTTCGTGGTAGCGTTCGATGATGCGGCGGTAGCGATTGCGCTTCGAGACTAAAATAGAGTTGCGACGCAGCCTTTCCTTGGGCGATCCTTCTGCAACGAAGCTCTCTTTCTCCAGCTCCTCTAAGCCCTTTTTTGCAATAGCATACTCCTCGTCTGAAATCAGGCGCTTGGAAAGCTCTACAGTTTCCACAACGTGTCGCAATGGCAGGGAGGTATAAATCTCTTTTTTCGCCCAGCTGTACACCTCGTCGAAGCATTGGGCAATACGCTCTGCTATATCACGACGAGCTGCAATCTCGGTTCCTATGTCCCCGTACTTAAGACGAAAGCGACGCTCTTGTGCCTTGTTGTAATGCAGGATCCGGGGCGAAACGTCTCCTGCTGCAGCGCATTGCGGCAGGAGAAAGAGCTCCCCGTATTTTGCTCTGATTGCGGTGCGCACATCATGCCAAAAGTCTGCTGAAATTCTGTATTCGTGCTCAGAATTCTGAGATGGACAGGCCACATTCACGATGGCACCTGTCAGCTGCTGCTGGGAATCGAAGGTAAACAAGAGATTTACGAAATGGTCTGCTCCTGCCTCATAGTGGCTGAATTGAGGGTCATCTGTGTTGCCATACATCCGCGCGTGGCCATCAACTCGGCTGGTGGAGTTGACGACGGCATCAGGCCGCTTCGATACATCGTCAAAATAAACAACCCGGCGGTTGTGGCCTACAACTGCGTAGCCATAGCCGTAAGCAATGCCGCCAGGCTTGCGGCTAACATAGGCCTCGTAAATAGCATCTGAGGCCTGCTCCACAAGAAATCTGCGGTATTCATCTGAGGAGGCGACTTCTATCCCGTCAAAAGGTGGCTGCTCTTCTACAAAAAAGTGTTCAGATATGAGGCCAGGTGCCGTGTGAGTGTGGGTAGCGTGCATTAAAATCTTCTCTACAGGAATCTCCTTATTTTTCTGCTTCACTGCCGCCCGCACTTCATCTAGCAGATGTGAACGAATGACACAGAGATCTGCTGAGAGAAAAATCACACAATCTTCGCCACTTTCGATCACCAAAGCGGTGACAGTCACAGGATCTATAACTCCTTCAGAAATACGCATGTGAAACTGCCCTGGGATGTTTACAGGCTTATTGGTAGTTACATCCCGCGATGCCCACCCGATAAGCAGCTGCTGTTTGCCCATAAGCTCTCCCCTCTCAAAATAATTTTTTGAACTTTCCGTTCCTAAACTGCTGCCAACAATTTAGTCGTGCTAATCTCCGCTTTGGATTGACTCTACATCTCATCCACATATTGAAATCTGAAATAGCTTTACTGCTTTGAGATAAAAGTGTTTGATGCTGTCAGTTCTGGATAAGCATGCAGATGTTTTAAGGATATTTCCCCATACACTCTGTAACGCTTGGGCTTAAAATATCTTCGCCCAGGTATGAGAAAATCACAGCGCTTGCTTGTGGATGGGTATGTTCATAGAGCGCTTGTGATTCTCCCCCTCAAAAAGAATACCTGTTTTTACATTTTTTATAAAGCTGTATTACCACATCTCAGGTTAGCTTCTCACCGACACCCAAGTCCCTTTCTCTTTAGAGGCCAACGCTGCTTCTAAAATCAACATCCCCCTGTGGCCTGCTTCAAAATCGGGAAAATTATATTCGGTGAAGCTTTGATCGTTCTTGCTCTCCAAATAACTGTAATAGTCAGCAAACAAATTATAAATTGCATCATGATAACCCATAGGGTGCCCTGAAGGTAAACGTGCATAGCGTCTTGTCTTTTCATCTTGCAGCAGCGGAGATTCAAAGAAAAGCTCATTTGCCTTATCCCTGTGTCCAAGCCACAGTTCACTAGGGCGCTCATGCCGCCAAGCTAACGAGGACTTGGAACCGTACACCTCGATTTCAATATCGCATTTTCTGCCTGCAGCAAGTTCTGAGGTTACAAACGTTCCCCGGGCGCCATTTTCAAACCTCAAAAGCAAAGAACCGTAATCTTCGAGAGAAATTGACATTTCTTTGAAATTGGTTGTCTCCGTTTTACTGAAGGTAAGCACTTCTCCGTCTTGAGGCTTCCTGCGTACTGGAAGAGTAGTTCGGTAGTCTGCAAAAACTTCCGTTATTTTAAGTCCTGTAATAAACTCCGCCAAATCACACCAATGGCTCCCCAGATCTGCTAAGATATTAGAGCTGCCTGCCAAATCAGGCTCTAAACGCCATGAGTAGTCTGTATCGTAAAGAAGCCAATCCTGAAGGTAGTGGCCTAAGACATTGTATATTACCCCCAGTTCCCCTTTGGCAATCCGCGCGCGGGCTTCCTGAACAACAGGATAATAGCGGTAGCAGAAATTGACAGCGCATCTTGTTTTCCGCTCTTTCGCAAGCCTTAAAAGCTCACCTGACTCCTTCGATGAAAGGGCTAAAGGCTTTTCTGTCAAGACCTCCTTGCCTGCAAGCAAAGCTGCTTTGTTCAACGGGAAATGTTCGCGATTAGGAGTACAATTGTGGATCACATCAACTGTTGGATCTCCAAGTACGCTTTCGCTGTCTGGATAGTGAGTAACACCATATTGTTCAGCAACGCTTTTAGCCAGGTCTTGGTTCTTATCTACCACACCAACAAGCTCGACATTAGGCAGCTTTCTCAGCTCGCGGATGTGTACCAGTCCAATATAACCGACGCCAATTACAACCACCCGGTGCTTTTTCATGGCAACTAACCTCGCTTGTAATAGTGAGCTTGCATGAAATCCATATTTATTTGGGCACTGTGGGAATTGTTAGTGCGGGAGCAATCCAGCTCAAGTGTCAGATAGCCATCATAACCCACATCGTCTAAAACCTTGAAAATTGGTTCAAAGTCTATATCTCCTTCTCCCAACTCCATAAAATTGCCGTAAACCTCAAAGCCGTGTCTGTCATCAGTAGTTTCGAGCTCTTCTGCTTTTTTCAAATCTTTTAAATGCACAAAAGCTATTCGCTCGGCATAGCGAGCAAAAATTTCCACCGGCTCGCATCTGCCTGCTACCAAGTGCGCTGTATCCGGGCCAAAAGCAATCTTTTTAGGATCTACACTCTGCATTATATAATCGATCTCATCCTCATACATCACCCGCGTTCCATGATGAGGATGGACACAAGGTAAAATTCCGTAAGGTTCAGCCAGTTCTCCCCAATGATTGATCAGCTCCAAAACTTCGCCAAGGCTTATATCCACTTTTCGATTTGGTGCCTGCACGCTCATCCGCTTAACCCCTAGTTCTGCCATAAAATCCAATTTGCGTTTGAGTCGCTCGGAATCCTCTTTAAAATCACCTTTCTGCCAAAAATAAAAGCTAACAGGCCAAACATCGTATTCAGCTACGACTTCCTTAAACGCTTTGGCATTGTTATCGAAAAGGTCGATGGCGCTTTCAACGCTTTCAAAAGCGC
The DNA here is from genome assembly GCA_012512665.1 of Bacillota bacterium. Taxonomy (GTDB): domain Bacteria; phylum Bacillota; class Dethiobacteria; order DTU022; family JAAZDU01; genus JAAZDU01. Next base: position 6,544 of record JAAZDU010000248.1, read on the forward strand.
TGTAGCCAATGCTTTTTACATCCTTCAGTGCTTGTATCATCTGGTCCTTCTCTTTTAAACCCCAAGGCCAGATGGCATAGGCAAGTTTTGCTTTTCTCATCTCTCCGTCTCCCCCATACTATTTTGAAAATTGTTCGCAAAGCTGTTGAGCAACTCTAAAAAATTATGTGTCAAGAGCTCGCTGGCAACTCTCGATACGCGTTTTAATTTCTTCCTCAGTCCAATCGGGATTGATGCCGATGTAGACTGTACTTCTGAGAATCTCCAGGGTCCTCGGACACATATCCTTGCTATAATTCATTCTCAAGCCTTGATTTTCAGCAAAACGATAAGGATTCAGCGCCTCATGGTGGGCTCCCCTTCTTTGAAGAATGGGCTCCCAATTAATGTACACGTGCTTGCCGCTGTCTATCGGGAGTCTGCCACCAACTCCGGGACTTGCTGCAAAATTGCGGGCCTCCTCTTCATTTGCAAAGGAAAAGCCAACAGTTGTCCCGCAGTCACCAGCAAGATCATTTGAGGGTATCATCTGATCTTTGAAGTGAGCGACAAACTCCTTCTTTATCGCCCGCAAGTCCTCTAAAATTCCTGGCAGCCGCTTAAGCTGCACCCTTAAAATGGCTCCAGTAATTTCGCTTGCACGAAATTGACTCCCCACAAAAACTGGAGCCTTCAACTCCCCAGCGTAGGGCCTGAATGCTGCGCCACCATCGTGATAAATTAGAGCCCGCTCATAGATGTCATAATCGTTTGTAACGAGAGCTCCACCTTCTCCTGCGGCCATTATTTTAAAATCGTTGAAACTAAAAACACCAGCATGACCCCAAGTGCCTGTGTGTTTTCCGCGGAAACTGCCTCCATCCGCTTGACAGGCATCCTCAATCACTTTGAAGCCATACTTTCTGGAAAGCTCCATAATTGCTTCCATATTGGCAGGGAAACCACACATATGTACAGGAATGACAGCTTTCGTCTCGGGGGTGAGTTTTCGCTCCAGATCCTCAGGATCTATGGTCATGGTTCCGTCTATCTCTGCCAGCACAGGGATAGCGCCAACTGCCAAAACAGCGATGGCTGTGGCCATGAAGGTATAGCTGGGAATTATCACCTCATCTCCTGGTCCAATTCTCATCCCAGCTAAACCAGCAATTAGAGCTGTGGTGCCGCCGTTTACACAGAGGGCATACTTTACGCCGAGGTGTTGCGCCCATTCCCGTTCAAACTTATCCACTTCCTGGTAGGGTGAACCTACCCGGAACAGCTTTTTCCCATTAATAACTCTGGCGACAGCCTCTACCTCTTCCCGCCCGATCCTGTACAATTTAATCATACCCCAGAATAATTTTATTAATATAGAAGTCCAATTCTTCGTAATCGCGGCTTGCTCGCAACTGCTCAAGCTTATTTTCATCTACCGAGCGAACCTTATCTAACAGCATTAGGAAATATTCTTTACTGTAGATTAGGTGTTTTAGGGATTGCTCGAAATTTTGAGTACGCATCACCTTTACATCAAGACCAACGTACTCTCCATTTTGTCCGTAATTATATTTATCTAGCAAATAAATTTGAGAGAAAGCTCTCCTCAAATTAACACTGCCAAATGTTTTATCCTGATCAAACTTCAGATTGTTTTGATCGTTGAGATGTATTCCCCATAATTTCCCCAGGGCAAGGGCAAAACCCATCTCGTCCGAGGGCTCTAAATTGGCAAGTACAGCATGAGCGCTTTCGATCAGCACCCCGACACGGCTAGGGTCAATAGTGTTCTCTGCCAGGGCCAGGAAATGTCCTGCTGTAGGTGAAAAACAAGAATCCATAGGCTCGTTTGGCTTCATCTCGCCTAGAATTTTAATTTCCTTATCATATTCCAAAAGGGCGTTGATATACTCCAAGAAGCGTTCTACGGCAAGCTTCGCATCCTTTGTTTCCCGACAATAAGTGCCCTCCCTTGCGGGCCATATTACAATACGCTCTGTGCCTAACGCCCTTGCAATATCCACTGCCCGCTTGGATCTAGCCAAGGCCTTCTCGCGAACTTTGGGATCATTTGCAGTGAAACCGCCATCAGCATAAAAAGGATCCACCCATAATCTAGGTGCAATAAACTCTACCTCAAGCCCAAGATCAGCCAAGCGCTCTCTTAGCTCATTGAGGTTTCTTTCTTGTTCAGAAAAGGAAAGGCTGAGATCCACTGCATCGTCATCGTGAAATTGAATCCCTTCGAATCCCTCTCTGGCGGCAAATTCCATCTTTTTCCAAAAATCGAAAGACTCTCGCACCGGAAGACCAAAAGGATCCTCGCCCTCATGGATATTCCAAGGTCCAAATGAAAAACGAAAAATTCCAGCCATCTTCTCACCCCACATTTCTTTTGGTACTGTTACAATAATTATAAGTGAGCTGGCTATATTTAACCATGGTTCATATTATGTTGAGCATATCCATTCTTACGCTGATAAAACAGATTCTTCAGTGTTCGTCTTCTTTGCTGTCTCGATAACTTGTGGGGGAGATTCCCATGGCCTTGCGGAAAAATTTGCTAAAAGCAAAGGGGCTGCTATAGCCTACCTGCTCTGCTATTGAATAGATGGGCAACTGGGTGTTCCGCAGGAGATACTGTGCCCTTTTAAGACGCAAATCTCCCAGGTGCTCAAAGATGGTCTTGCCTGTTTTCTCTCGAAAAAGAGTACACAGGTAATTTGGGCTAAGCCCCACTTGGTTTGAGATTTCATCTAAGGTAATTTGCGCTCTTACGTTTGCGGCTAAATACTGCTGCACATCCTCTACAACCTGCTCTTTCCAAGACGGTATAAAAGGAGCTTTTTCCTGAAGGCCTCGCATAATGGCCACGAAAAACAATTTTAAGTATGAGGCTGCCGCCTCACGATAACAGAAATCCTTATTTTTAAATTCGTAAAGAGCTTGCTCCAATAATGAAAGATGAACAGCTTCACCAGGAGCCCGGATGCCCTCTCGAACCTGATATCTCTCGCTAATAAACACGTTGCAATGATTTGGATGCAGCCCTAACCATAATAGCCGATAAAACCCGCTTTCCTTCCATGCTTCGCAATGTGAACTACCAGGCGGAAGCACGACCAAAGTATTCGGCTTTAGCTCAAATCTTTCTCCGTCTAAATAAAAAACGCTTTCTCCCTGGCTGAGGAAACACAGCTCCCAATAGCTGTGCCTTTCACCCGTATTATTGGTTTTTCCCTTATTAGGATATAAAACTGTCCCGGTCCCTTGTAAAGCAGGCAATAGCTGCGTAATCATGATTTCAATGAGAGGATTCATGGCCTTTTCCCTCCAGAGGAAAACCAACGCTATTTTTTGAGCGTATTGCGGCAGTATAATGCCCCATAATTCTTTTCGCTAAGGCTGGGATCACAAATTCAGGCTTGTGAGTTGATGAAAATAAGGCTTGGACTTTATCAAAGCTTTAGGGTTTCTCGGGTTCTTGAAATATTGCAGCCTTTGTGAGCTTTTTTGTCCTTGGCGATTACGTGTTTTGAATTTTTCTGCATTTAATCACCAAAATGCTTTCTAAGAATATTTTCTCTCTCTCCCACTTTATTCCTGCCTTCTTTTCCCACAGCGGGGAAATATTAGGGGCAGGATTTCCCAGCCCTCAGCTCGAACAATAAAGCTAATACCATAGAGGAGGCATCCCTTTGAAACCTGAGATCTTGGCTCCTGCAGGAAATATGGAAAAATTAGAGATCG
>JAAZDU010000249.1 GCA_012512665.1 Bacillota bacterium
CCATTTTTTAAAGATGAGAGGCTAATTTCATTAACACACGAAATAACTTTTTTTTCAGTTACCAAAAATGTAATATATTTGGCAGGCGTAATATCAAAAGAAATGTTATAAGCTTTTATTTTTTCCGGAGCAATCTGTATCCCAGATATTTTTTTAATTTCCTCTTCGCTTCGTTCTTCAAGAACAATATTGTCGCCGGAATTTGTCTCAAAATCAATAGTTGATAGAGGTGCAGCTACTATAAAAGGTATATTGTGTTCTTTGGCCAAAACGGCCAGGGAATAAGTGCCAATTTTATTGGCAACATCACCGTTGGCTGCAATACGATCTGCTCCCACTATAACAAAATCTATTTTTTTTTGCTTCATTAAAAAGCCAGCGCAATTGTCCGTAATAAGGGTTGCATCAATTCCTTCCTGGCAAAGCTCCCATGCTGTAAGGCGGGAGCCTTGTAAAACAGGGCGTGTTTCATCGACAAATACATGTATTTTTTTCCCTGCTTGGTGGGCAGCTCTAATAACTCCCAAAGCCGTCCCAAAACCAGCTGTTGCTAAAGCGCCAGCATTGCAGTGAGTTAAAATATTAGCCTTATCTGGTAACAGCTTGGCTCCTTTTTCTCCGATTTTTTTATTGTTTTCTATATCTTCTTGGTAAATTTTTTCGGCTCCTTTGGCGATTGCTTCAACCTGATCAGCCAAATCAAGGTGGGAAATATTTTTTTCTAAAGAAGTAATTCTTTTAACTGCCCAGAAAAGATTAACCGCCGTTGGACGACTTCTTAAAAGATCTCTGGCTACAGTGTGAAGGTGTTTCCATAATTCATCTTTAGTGGCTACTTTTTGAGCTGAGAGAGCTAATCCAAAGGCTGCAGCCACACCTATAGCAGGCGCTCCCCTGACAACAAGGTTTTTTATGGCGGCAACCACTTCTTTCCCGCTATAACATTCAACATATCTTTCAGTTGCAGGAAGGCATGTCTGATCCAGAAGCTTTAAGGAACTGCCAGTCCAAATAATAGGCTTTATGATACTCATTAGAAAATCATCCCCTATTCCTCTGGTTTGACATGTTCTGGAATGCTGCAGTTTTTACATTTTTTACCCAGCGGTAATGCAACAACCATTTTTTCTAATATATGTTGAATTTGTTTTTTCTTTTCCCCCATCATGTCCAATACCTCTTGATGTGACAAAACATTTCCTGTTAGCCCAGCAGCATAATTTGTAACAATACAAATGACAGCATAACACAAACCCATTTCTCTAGCTAAGACTACTTCAGGCACATTAGTCATGCCTATAACGCTTCCTCCCCATTGTTGGAACATTTTAATTTCGGCTGGGGTTTCAAAACGCGGCCCTTCAGTACAAATATAAGTGCCATCTGCTTTACCAGTGTAAGATAAATCATTTAAGACTTTTAGATAAAGAGCCCTTAATTCAGGACAGTAAGGTTCAGTCATATCAACATGAACAACACCATTTCTATCTCCATTAAAAAAACTATGTACACGGTTTTTGGTAAAATCAATAAATTGATCTGGTATAAAAAAGGTACCAGGTTTTATATTCAAGTCTAGAGAGCCAACAGCTGCAGTGGCCAGGACTTTTTTTACCCCTATTTTTTTTAACGCAAAAATATTAGCGCGGTAATTAATTTTGTGGGGTGGAATAGAATGGTTAAAGCCATGTCTGGGCATAAAGCAGACAGGAATACTGTGTACATCCCCCAAATAAACAATGGCTTCTCCGTAAGGTGTTTGCACCGTTTCTTCTTGTCGATTTTCAAAAAAGGATGCATTATATACTCCGCTGCCACCAATTATGGCGATACTTGCTAATTTAACTAATATTATAATAACCTCCCCATTTATACTAATATTTCTTATTATAGCTTCGGTAAAAACGAAGGAAATCCTGCCACCTAAAAGTGAACCTTAGAAAGATGCTGATTATTAGTTAGCTTGTTTTTTTACCAACTGATAATATTCCTGGGCAAGCTTTTCGTTACCCAACAGTTCGTGTAAAAAGCCTAGCTCAAACAAAGTTAAAGAAGAGGAAGGATTGATCTCCTTCGATTTATTTAGGTAAAAAATTGCGTTATCAAAATCGCCAGTAATAATATACAGTTTACCTAAATAATAGCTTATTTCCCAATCATTTGGAAAATAATTATACGCTTTTTTAAAAGCTTCAATAGCATCCTGGTAATACCTAAGATTATACAAAGTAGCTCCTATATTAAACCAGGCCATTTTAAAGGAAGGATCTATTTCCAGGGCACTTTTAAATTCTTCAAGAGCTTGTAAATAATCTTTTTGCTCTGCGTAAATATTTCCTATGGCATTGCTGGCTAGTGCTTTAAGGCCCCTGTCTTTGCATAAAGCTTTAACCAAACGCAACTCGGCAAGAGATTTATCATACCATTTTCTTTGACAATAGGCTAGGCCAAGGCAAAAGTGTCCAAAAATAAAATCGGGTTCGCTCTTGACCACCTTTTCAAATTCAGAAATCGCTTCTTCCAGCACAGTTAGTTCCCAAAAACCCAAACCTCTTCGGAATGAACTTATAGTTTGTTCTTCATTAAGGAAGAAAAGCTTACTTTCTAATGAAAAAAGACTGTTCTCTTTGTCTACATATTTTGTTTTCTTTTCCTTTGTTTTAGCAGCTGGTTTACGGTTTTCAAAAGGTTCTTTTTCAATTTTATCGTCTTCAATAATATTTAAAAACTCCTGAGGTAAAGCATCAGGTAAAGTAAAGTTAAAAAGTTGTTGTAACTTATTAATCTGTTCTTCAAATTTAAGCCAATACTGCACACATTGATCCATGTAATTTCTCAATGTAAGTAAACTGTCTATTAATTGTTGTTTTCTTGATCCTGATACACCCTGGTGAAGCTCTTTAGAAATCGACTCAAGGGTTTTAAAAACATTTTCAAAACTATTTTGCAAAAGAACATTTCCTCCTTTCAAACACAAAGATCAATAAGTTATTTTTACTCTTTATCTGTACCTTTATTCCACATTTTTGATGTGTTTATGCAGAAGATAACTTGGTAAGAACGGAGTGAAAACGAAATTATAGGTAACCTCAAAAAAACATTATTTTTACAGTAATCAGGTGTTGACGGCGATAAAAAAATCGGTTATACTAGTCTATGCGTTTGCCAGATACGCCGACGTAGCTCAAAGGTAGAGCGGCTGACTTGTAATCAGCAGGTTGCGGGTTCAAGTCCCACCGTCGGCTCCATCTGAAAAAGTATGTAGAGGAGAGGTACCCAAGTTGGCCAAAGGGGGCAGACTGTAAATCTGCTGGCGTTTGCCTTCACTGGTTCGAATCCAGTCCTCTCCACCATTATATTAAATACAAGGAGTTTTGCTCCTTCAAATATTAGTGAGCCATTAGCTCAGTTGGTAGAGCACCTGACTTTTAATCAGGGTGTCGCAGGTTCGATTCCTGCATGGCTCACCATTTATAATATGCGAGAGTGGCGGAACGGCAGACGCGCTAGGTTCAGGACCTAGTGCCCGCAAGGGTGTGTGGGTTCAAATCCCTCCTCTCGCACCATTTTTTATAGAAAAACAAAAAAACGATTTACTCATGTAAATCTATTCTACTGAGTAAATCGTTTTTTTGTTATGTTTAAATTCTTTCCTTAGTATGAACTCCTGAAGGTACGACCTAATAATAATTTATAAAATTTGCTGGGAGAGGTATATGTCAGCCAGACATCCTCTCCCAGATATTATTTTAGTGAACGGCTAACAGCAGCTAAGCATTAACACCTTCCTGCCTAATATCTTTTGATCTTAATGCTTTTTCTTCTTTAATATCCTTCGGGGTTAATATATATGGAGCCCATTCCTCCGGGTACTTCTTCTGCATCACTTTTACATAAATATAGATGACAATGCCCACGGCAAAATAAGAGCCGATAATTGCTAGCGACCGCGGGTCAATTTCTGACAGTGAGGCGGTAATTACCCATATCGGGAAAATAACGGCTATTGCACCCAACAGCGGAGCGTAGGGCACTTTGTAGGGCCTTTCCCATTCTGGTTTTGTTCTTCTCAAAATAACGAAGGAGAGGGCAACCATCAAATACACCACTCCGGCAATCAATGCATAGATAGTGTAGATGTACTCAACCCAGGCAATAGGAGCCAAAACGGTAAAAAAGATAGAAAATACCGCCACAACAATGTTTGCTGCCCAGGGTTGCCCCTGGCTATTGATTTTTTGTAATACTGCCGGGAGCTGTTTTTGCAGAGAACCGCCGAGCAGGCTACGCGATGCTGCCAACCAAAATCCGGTTAGCGTGGTCACGGTCCCGAGTATCCCCGCGATCACCACAGTCCAGGCGGCCCAGTGCATGCCAAGCAGGTCGGCGATGCGTGGATCGATTATATCTGTATTGAGAATCCACTCCGTCCCCACTACACCAGCGTTGCCGATGATAGCCGCACCGTAGACGATAAAAGTAATGGCCATAGCACCCAGGTAAGCTTTCCAGTGCTGGTTGCGCGGGAAGTTAGCTTCTTCAGACAGTTGAGGAATCATATCAAAACCAATATATTTAAAGACGAGAATTCCAACAGCGGCATAAAAACCCTTAAATCCTTGCGGAAACCACGGGGTCAAGTTGCTAAAGCTCCACTGGCCACTAGTCACAAATAAAACTACCACGCCCAAGGAAATTACTACCATCACTGTGAACATAATATTTTGAATTATCCCCAAAAACTTAATTCGGATATTACTGATAAAATACCAGACGAGAAGGACGGCCAGGGCTAACCAGCGGACTTGCTCAAACGGTAGCGGGGCAAAGTATGAGGCCATGGTGGAGATACCGAAAGCCACGGTAGGCATGGCTAAAATATACATCAAGTATAACAGCCAATTAAAGAAATAACCGACATCCCAGTTGAAAGCATTTGATACCCAGACATTTTCTCCGCCAGACAGTGGCAACATCCCCGACAGTTCAGAGTAGCATAAAGCTAGTGGGATTACAAGGACTCCAGAAACCAGTAAGGCAATAAAACAACCGGTGCCGCTCAATTCAAACCAGTAAATCATTTCCACCATCCAGGCGGCGATCATCCCGCCAGCAGCCATGGTAATAACTTGCCAGAGGGATAGATCTCTTCTCAATCCACTGCTAGTCTCAAAACCGTTACCCAACTATACATACCTCCTTATGTAGTGTAGCGCTATCCGCAGGGCATCTGTCGAAAATAAAACTTACAAATAAAATATCAGGTGCTATTATAGCTTAAGTTTTTGCTTCAGGTGTTCGATAATTTCCTCAGTATCCATAATTTCGCAGTAAATCTTGTTGATTATCGTTAGCTCCCATCGATGCAACTCATCAGTCCCC
>JAAZDU010000250.1 GCA_012512665.1 Bacillota bacterium
AATACGAAAAAGCCAAAAAGAAGCGACATCCAAAAGTGGCAGTATTACCCCCGCCAACAACAGCAACTTTTTTGCCAATGGATACCGGCTGGTTAAGCATAACAGCCCTTAAAAATTCAGCACCACCAATTACTCCAGGCATATCTTCACCGGGAACTCCCATGCGCCTGCTGTTTTGTGCACCAATAGCAAGATAAACGGCATCAAACCCATTTTTGAACAGATAGTCTATTTGAAAATCCTCGCCAAATTGAACATTTGTTTTAATCTCTACACCTAGTTTTTCTACCTGCTTAATCTCGTCATCAAGAATTCTTTTAGGTAACCGATATTCAGGGATACCGTAGCGGAGCATACCCCCTGCTTCAGGCAACGCTTCAAAAACTGTTACCTTATGCCCTTTTCTTCTCAAGAAATAAGCAGCTGTAATGCCAGCAGGACCCGAACCTATAACAGCTACTTTCTTCCCAGTCTCAGGTTCAATCTCGGGAATATAGCGATCCTCGCTGGCTGCATCCAGGTCTCCCACAAAACGTTTCATATAAGCAATAGAAACAGGTTCATCTACAAGCTGCCTTCTACAGTTATCTTCACATGGTCTCGGGCAAACCCTACCTATTGAGCGAGGTAGCGGCATATACTCTTTAATTAATTTTAAAGCTTCCTTGTATTGACCATTAGCCACCAGGGCTACATATCCCTGCGCATCACAGTTGGCCGGGCATGCCATAACGCATGGACCTCGGCAGTCACCATAATGGTCAGATAGTAGTAATTCTAAAGCCAGCTTGCGTGCCTTAGCTATTTTTTTGTTCTCAGTCTGCACAACCATACCGTCCGCTACTTGCGTAGCACAGGCTCTTAAAAGTTTGGGCGCACCTTCAACTTCCACCAAACAGAGGCCACAAGAAGCGTATATCTCCAAATCCCCGCTAAAACAAAGGGTCGGTATCTCAATTCCATTTTCTTTGGCCACATCTAAAATAGTCTGGCCAGCATAGGCCCGTACTTCACGGCCGTTAATATTTAAACGCACTTGACTCATTTCTCTAGTTCAACCCCTTTACCAAAGATTTATTCTTCCATCCCCCACCAAGTTATTCAACCTGCACTGCGCCAAATTTACAGGCATTAAAACAATTGCCACACTTAATACATTTTTCTTGATCTATAACATTGGATTCTTTGCGTTCACCTTGGATTGCTTCAGCTGGACATCTCTTGGCGCAAACCTTGCAGCCGGTGCATTTATCCGGATCAATGGAATATGTTAGCAATTGATTGCAAACTTTGGCCGGACACCTGCGGTCGTAAATATGTGCTTCATATTCATCGCGGAAATAGCGCAGAGTAGTCAAAACAGGGTTAGGGGCTGTTTGACCCAAGCCGCACAAAGCCCCTTCTTTAACGTTATAAGCCAGCTCTTCTAAAAGATCGAGTTCTTCAGGTTTGGCTTTGCCTTCAGTTATGCGGTTTAAAATTTCCAGCATACGTTTCGTTCCAAGTCTGCAGTGGATACATTTACCACAAGACTCATTTTGTACAAAGTTTAAGAAAAAGCGAGCCATATCCACCATACAGGTGGTTTCATCCATGACGATCATACCACCTGATCCCATGATTGCTCCGGTGGCAGTAACTGACTCATAATCAACAGAAGTGTCGATGAGAGACTTGGGAATACATCCGCCAGAAGGTCCTCCCAACTGGACTGCCTTAAACTCTTTACCTCCTCTAATGCCGCCACCAATATCATAAATAACTTCTCGTAAAGTAATACCCATAGGTACCTCAATAAGTCCACCTTTTGCCACTTTTCCAGCTAAAGCAAAAACTTTAGTTCCCCTACTTCTTCCCACCCCATAGGCTGCCAGCTTTTCTGGGCCATTATATATAATCCAGGGAACATTAGCAAATGTCTCAACGTTATTAATTGAGGTTGGTTTCTTCCAAAGTCCTTTTTGAGCGGGGAAAGGAGGTTTTAAACGAGGCATACCCCTTTCACCTTCGAGGGAAGCCAGCAAAGCTGTCTCCTCACCGCAGACAAACGCGCCTGCCCCCTTTTTAATTTTTACAGTGAAGCTAAAATTTGAACCAAAAATATTATCACCCATTAAACCTTCGTTCGTGGCATCATCAATAGCCTTTTGTAAACGCTTAATAGCTAAAGGATACTCAGCGCGGCAATAAACGTAAGCCACATTTGCCCCGATTGCATAGCCTGCCAGCATCATACCTTCAATTACGGAATGAGGATCCCCCTCTAAAATACTGCGGTCCATAAATGCTCCGGGGTCCCCTTCATCAGCGTTACAGACAATATATTTTTCATTTCCAGGGCTCTGGCGGGTAAATTTCCACTTCAAACCTGTTGGGAATCCGGCACCACCCCGCCCTCTTAAACCAGAAGCAAGCACTTGTTCTATAACGGTCTCTGGTGTCATCTCTTTAATAGCTTTTTCAATAGCTTTATAGCCTCCAGTAGCCCTGTAATCTTCCAGGGATTCGGGATCTATAACTCCGCAATTGCGCAGTGCCACGCGAACCTGCTTACTGATAATATCGTTTCTATCCTTTATAATCCACTCATCAATAGGTTTGTTTTCCACCAGATGTTCCTGAACAAGACGACCAACCTTATCGGGCAATATCTCCTTATAAGAAATTAGTTCTCCATTAGTAGATACAACATCAACTATAGGTTCTAGGTAACATAAGCCAATGCAACCAGTTTTTTGTAATTTAACATCAAGCCCGGCTTTTTTTATCTCCTTCTGAAGGGCATCAAAAACGTTAAGGCCTCCGGCAGCAATACCACAACTGCTCAGCCCCACTTTAACCATTACTTTTTCTTGCGTTGGCAATTAAAAACACCTCCTCTTATCCTACTGTTAGTTAGATTCAGCGCTTTCTTTCTGAAAGCCCTTTAAAATTTTTCGCACCTTTTCAGGAGTAAGCATAGAGTAAACTTGACCATCTATCATCATGACAGGAGAAAGGCTGCAGCAGCCCAAGCAGGCCACTTTTTCATAGGTAAAGAGACCATCAGGGGTTGTTTCTCCCTCTTTGATATTTAGATATTCGCTTACTGCATCACCCACAATTTTTGCGCCATTAACATGGCAGGCTGTTCCCACACAGACCATAACGATATGCTTACCCACCGGCTGTAGCCTGAATTGAGCATAAAAAGTAGCCACACCATAAATTTTAGCAGGGGGCACTTTTATTTTCTCTCCGATGAAAGGAATAAGCGTTTTAGGAATATAGCCTAAGAGATCCTGCACATCTTGCAGGATAGGAATAATTGCACTGGGGTCCCCTTGATAGCTATCAATAATAGCTTCAACTTTATCATAGGGTAAGGAAGTATCGCCGGGCAATTTCTGCACAACATCCATGATTACAGACTCCTCCTTTTCATTGTGATTCAAAGCACATAGTAAAC
>JAAZDU010000022.1 GCA_012512665.1 Bacillota bacterium
AACATATATATCAGCCCCCATACGGCACAGCTCTTCTACATGGCGGAACCTTTTCTCAAAAACAGTCTCCGTAATGACGCTGGCACCCTGGGCTGTGGACAAAAAAGCCATGGCCTGCGGCTGCAGGTCGGTGGGGAAACCGGGGTAAGGTAAGGTTTGAATATCTACCGCCTGTGGTCTTTGCGGGGCTTCTACCAGGACTTTATCTCCTTCCGGCGTTTCCACCCGCATGCCTGTTTCCTTTAGTTTTGCCATCAGGGGTTTTAAGTGCTGGGGGAGGACGTTTTGCAAAAGAACGCTGCCACCGGTGATAGCAGCAGCCAGCATAAAGGTACCGGCTTCAATGCGGTCCGGTATAACGGTGTAGCTTGAGCCAGCGAGGGCGTTGACCCCTTCTACCCGGATAACGGAGGTGCCCGCGCCAAAAACCCTGGCCCCCAGGGAGTTAAGGAAGTTGGCCAGGTCAACCACTTCTGGCTCAGCAGCAGCGTTTTCTATAACTGTGGTCCCTTCAGCCAGGCAGGCAGCCATCATGATGTTTTCTGTTGCACCTACACTGGGGTAATCAAGGTAGATCTGCTCCCCGCGCAGGCGGCGGGCCTCCAGCATAATAAAACCATCTTCCAGGGAAAAATCTGCTCCCATGGCGGTGAGGCCTTTTAAATGAAGGTCAATAGGCCTGGTGCCGATGGCACATCCTCCCGGGCGCGAGATACGCACCCTGCCCAGGCGGGCCAGGAGGGGGCCGGCTACCAAAAAAGAGGCCCGCATGCAGCGCACCGGGCCCGGGGGAGCGGTAAAAGAATGCAGGCGGTGGGCATAAACAAAATAGCGCTCGTTGTTTTGTTCATCGCAGTGGATCTCCACTCCAAGCTGGCGCAAAAGCAAAGACATGGTCTTTATATCTTCTAAAGGAGGTACTTCTTTTAAGGCCACTTCTTTGTCGGTGAGCAGCGTGGCTGCTAGAATGGGAAGGGCGGCGTTTTTAGCCCCTTTAATTCTTATAGTACCTTGCAGGGGTACGCCGCCTTCTATTATTATTTTTGCCGCCCTGCGTACAATGGCTGCACCTGCTGCCTGTTTTTTTTCTCTGCTGCGACCTGCCATCGCTAATAAGAACGGGCAATGAGGGGTGTTCCCACCCATATAACCGTTTTCCCCTGGTAATCGTCATAGCGCAAAGCTACATTTAAGTTAAACCTTTCGCCCTCTACCTGGAAGTAATTGCCCAGAAGCGGCGAATAGCCGGTAACGCTTACCAAAGGCCCTTCTTTAAAGCCGTGGATGATCTTGGCCTCCAGCTCCCGGTGTATGCGGGAGGCCAGCGCCTCCATCTGCTCTAAAGACAGCTCTTCGTCAAGATGACCCGCCAGGCAAAAGGAAACGTTGCTTTCTTTAGCCTGGGGAGCAAATACAGCCGGCATTTTAAAGGCATAGGCTGCCAGGTCATCTGTTTTTTCTTCTTGCGATAAGGTTACCACCAGGTGCCTGCCCTCTTTGCCCTGCTCTTCCAGGCACTGCAACAGCAAGCGGGCCTTTACCCCGGTGGGTAGCTCTTGGCTTAGCTCCACTACCTGGGCAGCCGGCTCCACAGCGCTGGCCGGGAACAGCTCGCTGGATATTTCTGCACTCCGCAGGCCAATTAGTTCACCAGCGCGCTGCGCCTGCTCTTCCAGGGAAGCTTCGCCGCTGTCTTCTTTTAAAGAAGCCCAATAGTGCATCTCTCCTTCATATACCCGGGCTCCTGCCACTTCCATGGCTTTCTCCAGGTAAAGGAAAGGGTTTTCCTGTTCTGCCCCTGAAGAGGGCAGCTCCCCAAACGGGAGAAGAGCAGCGCCTAGAATGAAAATAAAGATGATTACTAAAATGAGGCGTGTCATCACTTCTCCTCCTCTGATCTTTTAAATTTAGTATGACCAGTGCATGAGAGGAATATGCGGGAAAAATTTTAGAAAGAGGAAACATTTTGTGTGAGGGGAATTTGTGTTAGAGAAAAGAGGAGGAAAAGGAGGCCTTAAGAGGCAGCCTGGAGGGCTGTGCAGGCCTGCTGGAGCTGGGTGCTCCAGCAGGCTTTTGCCATGCCAGGTGCAGGCTTGTCCGAGCTTCGTTACGGCTGTATAAATACCAGGGCATTGCTGATACGGCGTGCTGGTTGCATTATGTAGTGCCCGTAAAGGTAGAGGCCGGCGGAACCGCCGCCATCAAGGTTGAGGGCGTTTTCCGCTCCCAGGTATTCTTGCAAGATGGTGGCAAATTCTAAAGGAGTGGCTGCTGGCGTGGCAGCCAGGTAAATGGTGCCTCCCCGCTGGGCCAGGGCTGTGCGCGCAGCTCGTTCACCACCTGACCAGGTTGAGATTTCTCCGTTTGTAATGAGCATTGGCCAACAGCTTATAGCCTCTTCAACTGTATCCAGGGAGACAGGCAGGCCTGTTTTGGCATCGGTAAAGCTAATGGTATAATCAACTTCATCTCCTATTTGAAAGCTTTTGGCCAGGCCTTTGTGCCAATCAGTAAAGTTTATGACAAATCCATCGCGGGGGATGGCCACATTTTCATCTTCGTAGATACCCACTACCCGGCCTTTTTCTACCACTACCGAGGTACCGTGGCTAAAACCTATGCGCTCACCCCGGTCGGGAGTGTAAACATAGGTGGTAGCTTTGTCTGGGTTGGAGGTGTGATTTATGCCGAAGGCTGACCAGCCGGGATCGGAAGATCCATTAATGGTGCCGCGCACAGAGGGGACAAGCTGGTAAAAGGAAAGGCTGCCGTTTTTGTGAAAGGCTGCGGTAGTTCCTTCTGATCCCAGGTGCACTACCCTGCCTCTGGAAAAAATGGTTCCGTACGGGTCGGGATGGGAGCCCAGATAGTTAAAATAAGTGCCTGTAATGGCTGCCGTGGCCTTGTAGTCCCGGGCTATATTTGCCAGGTGCGCGGTGCACCCCACCAATCCCTGCGCCAGGCCGACCTTTGGCTTAAAGCCGGAGCCAAGGCGAATAGTGTGTACCTGGACAGTATAGCTTTTCTCTTCTTGCTCCTCTCCAGCCTCAGCAGGCTCATCGCTCTCGCTGGTGCTGGACTCAAGTTCGCTGGGCAACTCCACTTCTGCTGCAGATTCAGCTTCCCCGGCAGGTTCATGGTTAGAAGCAGCTTCAACCTCTTCCATTGATTCGTCTTCACTTGATTCGTCTTCACTTCTTACGGCTTCACTTTCGCCTTCTTCACTATTATTATCTTCCTCATCAACAGGCATATCATCCGCTTGAAGGGCGGTAAATTCTATTTCCAGCAATTGATACTGCAGGAGCCCAGTTTGTAGGTAGACCGCGTATTCCTCCGCATCCCAGTGGACGCCAAGGCCCAGGGACTCTGCAGCAAAGCGCAACGGCACCATCGTCCTGCCCTTCAGGATACGCGCCGGAACATCCAGGGTAACAGGCTTATTGTTAACAAGAGCTCTAGCAGTATCAACGGTTAACACCAGGTGATTATTTTTCCAATTAACCTCCACTGCGCGCTCTTTTTCATGCCAGGTAACCTTTCCCCCCAGCGCTTGAAAGAGAAAGCGCATGGGAACTAAAACCCTGCCTGATTCTATCACCGGCTCTACATCAGAGGGGATAACCATGCCGTCAAGTTTAATGGTGATAGAAGGAGGCTCTTGCTCTGCGCTTGATCCGGTATCACCCTGGGCGGCTGCTTCTGAAGCCAACAGGGGGCTGGCGGCATGCATCATTATAAGCAAAAACGTAGAGACAGCAATAATTTTTGGCAGCAGCTTTTTCCAGTCCATTTTTTTATCTCCTTTTAGAAAATTATTTGGTATAACCAAGCTTCAAGGAGGGTTGGCAGAAAACTCTACCACCGGTAATGGCGCTGGCCTTCAAGGTGATAAAAATAGCCAACATAATGCTTGACATAGTAGCAGTCGTCCCTGATTTCGATGGAGCTGGCAGGAAATTGATGGGGGTAACTTACAAAACAATCCTGGAGCATAATGCCGGCCGTCAGCTCCCTGTCGGGGTAAATAACTTCGGTTGCTTGAAATACCCCCAGTGCCCATTGCTCTATCTTCTTTTTTTGTCCACCGTTCAGGGCTGTTAGCCATTTTTTATAGTTATCCTTATCCAGCAGAAAAATTACTAAGACATTACCGGTATCTTTCCCCTCTTCAGCATAAACGTGGAAGAACTGGATTTGGTTACGGCTGTCAAGCATTATTTGGGAATGATATTTTTGCAGGTAGTCGGAAAAAACATAAAAAGGGAGCGTAAATGTTACTTCTTCCTCTTTGCCTTCTTCCGGCAGGGGCAACACTTCCAGCAGCTGCTCCAGCGGAAGAGGCTCGCCTGTGATATTTAGTTGTTTCAGATAGTCGATGGGGACTGCCAGGTTATAATTTTGCCCATCGGTAAAAGAAGCTACTATTATACCTTCTACGCGGCCAAATGCGTTAAAGAGGGGCGAGCCGCTGCTGCCCGGGGCTACGGGAGCTGTGGTAACGATATAGTTAACACCCTCTAACTGGAGGCGGACGGCCCTGCCTTCGGAGAATGATATTTTTTGCCTTAAGGGGTAGCCGATAACGACGGCATCTTCTCCCCCGGCAATTTTGGTGGAGTCCTCCAGTTGGACAAACGGGAGGACCTCCCCGTCAATATCGAGCACAACCAGGTCCAGCTCTTTATCCAGGGCAAAGTAGCCTTTTACCGGGTAATTTTTATCGTCAAAAAAAACCTGGACTGCAGCGGCTTTTTCCAGCACGTGGTAGGAAGTTACAATGGTGCCGCGCGGTGAAATATTGAAACCGGTGCCGCTGGAGAGCTCTTTTCCCCGGGCATCAAAGGTAAAGATCTGCACTACAGCGTCCTTGTTGCGCTGGAATATTTCGCTGGCTGTTAATTTTTCTTCTCCTGCGGGTGGCTGCGTCTTTACGATTACCTGCCTGGCGCCGCCATCCCACAGCACGGTAGCGCCAAAAGCTTCTGTCACAAAGCGCAGTGGGATTAAGGTGCGGTTCTGATAAAGCATGGCAGGAACATCAAGGGTAACCTCTTTGCCATCTATGCTGGCCAGGCAGGAATTGATGGTAAGGGTAACGGTGCGCCCATCCTCTTCCCGGAAAGCCTTTACGGTCAGCGTCTCCTGCTCCCAGCTTACAACCGCCCCCAGGTATTCAAAAACGCCGCGCAGGGGAACCATGGTGCGGCCCTCGATCAACTGCGGTGAAACATCAAATTCTATCTCTTCGCCGTCTATGATAACTGCAATGGACGGCAGCTCACCCTTAGCCGCCTGGGCAAACGAGGGGGGTAAGCCCCAAACTGTACCCAGGGCCAAGGCGATAATTAAGCACAAAAAAACAGATTTTAACTTTCCTGGTATTTGCAAGGACATCTGGCAGATCCTCCCCCAATAGTGTGTGCCCATTATAGCACGGCCTGGAACAGCCTGGCAATCGGGGAGGAGCTAGATTTACCTTTACTTTGGGAGGATGGCTGCCAGGTTTCTTCCCTGGCCACTGTAATTTACATCGTAGCTTTTAAAACTAAAAAGCCTTCCTTTGCTGTAAAGGAAGGCTTTTGGCCTTTATTTGCCCTGTTGGGCCAGCTGCCCCAGCGCTGTTATACCCCCCCAAAAAAGAAGAAGGTAATAAGTATAAAAACGCCAGGCTAAAATAAAAATTCCCAGCACCGAGGAGGGCACAAAAACATTGAACAAAGTAGCAAGCCCAAATTCAGTAACGCCGCTGCCGCCCGGAATGGGAAGGTAGGCGATGACCATAAAAACCATAAGCTGCCAGATAAGGGCCGTCCAAAAGGGAAATTCTACGTTCAACCCTAAGAGAAGGACCGGGGCAATACTGAAATAGCACAGCCAGTAAGCTACGGTAAGTAAAAAGATATAGAAAATGCTTGCGCTATGGTAGCGGCTTATAGAGCGCGTAGCATTCTTAAAGCGGTGCAGTTCCCGCTGGATATAAAGAAAGAGGCGATCTCCCTGCTTTGTTTGCCAGAGATATTTTTTTAAAAAGCTAAGATGGGAAATCTTTTGGGCAAACATTTCCAGCAAGTTTGGCCTGGCAAGGAGGAGTAAAAAAAAACAGACATTTAAAATAGTAATGATAAAGGCGTAGCGAAAGATATGGTTTAAAAAGCTGTCGGTAAGGCGCCCCCGCGTAAAAATCATAAAAAAGCCGGCAAAAAGAGCAAAGATAAGCTTGGTAAAGAAAGAGCGAATAACAGTTGCTGCTGAAGACTGCCCCAGGGTAAGGCCGTGCCTGTTTAAAGCGTAAATGTGTGCGGGCCACTCTCCCAGAGCCAGGGGCGTTACCTGGGCAAAAAAGAAGGTAAAAAGATATACTTGCGCTGCCCTGGCAAAGGAGATGGCTTTTCCGCTTACGTCTTTGGATATTTCACGGATGCGCAGCCCTTCGATAACCCCGAGCAAAAAAAGTACAAGTAGTGCCAGCACCAGGTACTGGGGCCTAACCCTGTAAAGGCTGTGCAGCGTATCGTCGTCTAAATTTAGAAAAAAGATGACGAGCGCAGAAGCAATGCTGAGCATAAGGGAAAAATATAGGCCTTTGCGCCAGGCGGGCAAAGGAGCTGCAATTTTTTCTTCGTTATTATTTGTTCTCATAAGATCACTCTAAATCTAACCTATACCTAATCTATGCATCACTTAAAACCTTTACTACAATTCCTGCTTCGCCCAGTATCTCCTGTGAAAGGGAGTCGGGATAATGGGAGGCAAGAATAATTGTATTAATGCCGGCGTTAACAAGCATTTTGCTGCAGAGGGAGCAGGGGTGATGAGTGCAATACAACGTGCTGCCCTGAGTGGATACCCCGTGTAAAGCTGCCTGAATAATAGCGTTTTGCTCGGCATGAAGCCCCCGACAGAGCTCGTGCCTCTCCCCCGAGGGCACTTGTAGCTTCTCCCTGAGGCAGCCTTTTTTCAGGCAATGGGCCAGCCCCGTGGGAGCGCCGTTATAACCCGTAGCCAGCAGGTGTTTATCGCGGACTAAAACGGCGCCCACCTGGCGCCGCAGGCAGGTGGAGCGGCGGGCAACTACAAAGGCAATATCCATAAAATATTGTTCCCAGGAAGGGCGCGAGCTCATGCCAGGCCAACCCCTTCCTGCTGGTAAAGGGGAAAATGGTAGCAAAGATTTTTTACTCCTTTTTTGACAGCGGCCAGAGAGGCAGGATTATGCCTTTCATGCAAAGCTTTTGCTATGAGAGAGGCAATTATTTTCATCTCTTCAGGGCCCATACCCCTGGAGGTAACAGCGGGAGTGCCCAGGCGAAGGCCGCTGGTAACATTAGGGCCCTTGGGATCGTTGGGAATTGTGTTCTTGTTGGCCGTGATACCCAGCTGGTTTAAAAGATCTTCCGCTTCTTTACCAGTTATACCTTTGTTGCGTAAGTCAACAAGCATCATGTGGTTGTCGGTCCCTCCTGATACCAGGTTAAAGCCATGCTCCAGGAGAGACTCTGCCAGGACCTTGGCGTTGTTAACTATTTGCTGCTGGTAGATAGCAAATTCCGGCTGAAGGGCCTCTTTAAAAGCAACTGCCTTGGCAGCGATAATGTGCATGAGCGGCCCTCCCTGAATACCGGGGAAGATAGCCTTATCAATAGCTTTGGCAAACTCACGGTTACAGATGATGAAACCTCCCCTGGGGCCACGCAGGGTTTTGTGAGTGGTGCTGGTAACAAAATGGGCATAGGGAATGGGGCTGGGGTGAAGCCCGGCCGAAACTAAACCAGCTATGTGGGCAATATCTACCATAAGGTAGGCCCCTACTTCATCGGCAATACTTCGAAAAGCAGCAAAATCCAGCCGGCGCGGGTAGGCGCTGGCCCCGGCCACGATTAGGCGGGGTCGTACCTTGCGGGCAATTTTTAACACTTGATCCATATCCAGGTAGCCTGTTTCTACGGAGACGCCGTAGCTGGAAAAGTTAAAGCACTTGCCAGAAAAATTGGCCGGGCTGCCGTGAGTTAGGTGCCCACCGTGGGAGAGGGACATCCCTAAAACCCTATCGCCAACCTGTAAAGCAGCCATATAAACAGCTATATTGGCGCTGGAGCCTGAATGAGGCTGCACATTTGCATGATCACCGCCAAAAAGTTTAAGAGCCCTGCGGCGGGCCAGCTCCTCCACCTCATCCACATACTCGCAGCCGCCGTAATAGCGCCGGCCGGGATACCCTTCGGCATACTTATTGGTCATAACAGAACCCTGCGCCTCCAGGACGGCCTTGCTAACAAAGTTTTCCGAAGCAATAAGTTCTATATGCTCCTGCTGCCTTTTAGTCTCGTTCATAATCGCCCTGGCAACCTCTGGATCAAAGGCGCTAAGTGCACTGCTGCCAGTGTGATGCCCGGCTTGTTCTAATTGATCCATATAGAGCTACACCTACCTTTCTAAAAGAAAAACAAAGCAATAATTCCCTAAGGCAAGTAAATATTCCTCTTTTAACCGCTACATTTTTCAATGCTCGAAATTTTTTCCAGCCTGCGCTGGTGCCTGCCTCCCTGGAAAGAGGCCTCCAGGAAATTTTCTACCACCATCATGGCCAAGCCGGGGCCTATCACCCTGGCTCCCAGGGTAAGAATATTGGCGTCGTTGTGCTCCCTGGCAGCGCGGGCAGAAAAACAGTCTTGGCAGCAAGCAGCCCTGATACCAGGGATTTTGTTGGCAACAATAGCCATGCCGATGCCGGTGCCGCAGATCAGAATACCCAGCTGAAATTTGCGGGCAGCGACGGCGCGCGCCGCCTTAAGGGCATAATCGGGATAATCAACTGGCTCGCTGGCAAAAGCGCCGTAGTCTTCCAGGAGGTATCCTTTATCCTCCAGGTAGCGCCGGAGCTCCTCTTTAAGGGAAAAGCCGGCGTGATCTGATGCCAGCACTATCTTTTTATTGCTCATCAGGAGACCTGTCCTTTCCAGTGTAATTTAACTGCTGCAGCTTGCCCACCAGGGCTTGAATACCTTCTTTTAGCTTACCGGACACGGTTTTGTAGCTGCCCGGTATGCCAAAGGGATCAGGAATATCTTCTTCTCTATCCAGACAATAGCGGGAAAAAAGCCATATCTTTTCCTGGAAATCGGGGAAGTGCTGCTGTAAAGAAGCCAGGTGGCTGCGTGTCATGGCCAGCACCAGATCTGCCTCTTCAAGCATTTCCCGGGTTACGCGCCGCGCCCGGTGGTGCGAAAAATCCACCCCCTCTTCCTGCAGCTGGGCCAGGGCTTCGGGTGTGGCTGGCTGGCCTTCCAAAGCTGCCAGGCCTGCAGAGGCTATAGTGATTTGTTCATCTTCACCGCTGCCCCTTTCTGCCTGCTGCGCCTTTTCCTCCAGCATTTTTTGCAGCAGGCCGTGGGCCATGACGCTGCGGCAGGTATTTCCGGTGCAGACAAATAGGATCTTCAATTTCTTCCACCTCCTCACCCGATTAAACTTTATTCTAAGCCTTGATTATTTCAGCAGCTGCCTTGCGCAACCGGTTCATGAGCGCCAGCACCACCCCTTCTCCCTGGTAGCCTTCTGCCAGGATGAAGTCCAAATTTTGCTCATCCAGCTCTCGCAGAGCTGTATAG
>JAAZDU010000251.1 GCA_012512665.1 Bacillota bacterium
AAGCGGGCTCTTAGCCTTAGCATAAGCGTCTACAATCTCTGACACATTTTCTGCAGCTATATTACTTCCGTTAAGCCACTCTTCCACCTTTTTGCTTTGGAGAAGAGATTTAAACCCTTCAAAATTACCAATGTTATTCTTAGCCGATTCTTCGTTAACGAGACCTTTTTCCAGAGCAGACGCGGCAAAAGCAGCCAGAAAATCAGCTTTAGCATTTACTGGTGTCTGGTAGTATTTGGTGCAATATGGTTCCAATTTGCTTTCTTCATTGTTAATTACAAAAAGCTGACTTCCTTTTTGAGCCGATTTTTTAATTTTGAGCGCTGCAATAGGATAGTCATTAAAATCAGCTCCTACAACCAGCAAGAAATCAGCAACAGCAATCTCATCATAATTACTGGTCGATGCATCAAAACCGGTAATCGGCAATAAACTAGCGCTATGCTTACCCAGGCTATTAATGTTATTGGTACCTAAGGTGGCTCTGGCAAATTTTTGTATCAAGTAAAGCTCTTCATTCGTATAGGCCGGGCTGGTAAAGACAGCGATGCTATCTCCTCCAAAGCGAGCTTTAAGTGATTTTGCTTTTTTGGCTACGGTAAGCAGAGCATCATCCCAAGTAACTTCCTTAAAAGAACCCTCTTCCTTAATTAAGGGCTTTTCTAAACGCTCTTTAGAGTTGTTGTAGTCAAAACCAAATCGACCATTTTTACAAAGTATGCCTTCATTCACTGGCCCATCAGCAGGTAGAACCCTACACACCTTATCTCCCATGGTTTCCACCTGGATAGAACAGCCCACTCCACAATAACCACATGTGGAGAGCGTTTTTTTCATCTCCCAGGCAGCAGCTTTGTC
The DNA here is from genome assembly GCA_012512665.1 of Bacillota bacterium. GTDB lineage: Bacteria > Bacillota > Dethiobacteria > DTU022 > JAAZDU01 > JAAZDU01. Next base: position 859 of record JAAZDU010000251.1, read on the forward strand.
TACAGGCATATTTTCATATAGCGCACCCGTCGGGCAGACAGCAACACACTGTCCGCAGGCAACACAACTTGTTTCTTCCAGAGGGAGATCAAGGGAAGGGCTTACTATGGCATCAAAGCCCCTGTTGACAAGACCCAGAGCATCGACGCCAATAATTTCACTGCATGTGCGCACACAGAGTCCGCAGAGAATACATTTGCTGGGATCTCTTAAAATGAAAGGATGTTCTATTACATCCAGCTTGTGCTTTTCTCCAATTATTCTTTCAGGTTTTACGTTGTACCTGGTCGCATATTTCCTGAGTTTGCACTCAAAAGAATCTAGACAGCCGCACTGCAAGCAGCGCTGAGCGTCCTTCGTTAAAGTTTCCCCGTCAAGACCTTGTTCAATTTCTTTAAAGTTTGTGACCCTTACCTCAGGTGGGATAACAGGCATTTTAGCTTTAGGAGCTTTTTCTTCGTCAGCAAAATCTTTTTCTGTTACATCATCTTTAACAAGACAATAGTTTACTTTAAAGTGTTCAACCTTTCCATTGTTTAAGAACCCATTGATAACTTCTGCTGCTCTTTTACCAGCAGCTATGGCTTCAATGGCAATTCCAGGTCCGGCAGCACAGTCACCCCCGGCAAACACTCCAGGTATATTGGTCGTAAAAGTTTGATCATCAGCCTGAATAGTTTTATACTTGCTGATAGCTACATTATCTTGAATGCCTTTTACTTCCATTTCCTGCCCAATAGCAGCTATCACGGTATCAACTTCAAGTGTAACAAATTCGCCTGGAATTGGTTCAGGTCTTCTCCTGCCAGAAGCATCAGGTTCACCTAGCGCCATCTTTTGGCATTTTATTTTTTCTACTTTCCCATTTCCCTCTATCTGAACAGGGGAGGCCAGCAGATGAAACTTGACTCCTTCTTCTTCTGCTTCCTTTACCTCAATATCCTGGGCCGGCATCTGCTCCCTGGCTCTGCGGTAAACAACATAAACTTCTTCCGCACCAAGTCTAATGGCTGTTCTGGCACTGTCCATGGC
>JAAZDU010000252.1 GCA_012512665.1 Bacillota bacterium
ATCCACCCTGATAATGCCTATACCTTTAATAGTACCTGTAATTGTGGTCTCTTTGCCGATAAGGGTATCTACTTTCTTCGTGTCATGAGGGCTATTTGTTTTTTTCTTAAACATCGCCTACTCCTCTCAGTTAAGATAATCAGTTGGGTTTACCGGAACCCCATTGAGATGTACTCCGTAATGCAAATGCGGACCTGTGCTGTAGCCGGTGTTCCCCATTCGCCCTATAAGCTGTCCTTTTTCTACCTGCTCCCCAACTTCGACTGCAAAGCTAGAGAGGTGTGCATATTTGGTGCGGTAACCGTAACCATGATCTATCATGATATAATAGCCCCAGCCCTTGCTGTATTCAGCCGCAACCACTCGGCCGTTGGCTGCAGCAAAGATGGGGGTTCCTGTAGAATTCGCGATGTCGAGGCCGGTGTGAAATTCCCGTCTTCCGCTTATTGGTGATATTCTAGGTCCAAAGGGGGAGGATAGCTTGCCCTGCGCCGGTCTGATGGAGGGGGTATGAGCTAATTTTTTTCGGTAGTCTTCTACTGCTCCTTTTAGCTGCTCCAATTCTTTCAGCTTTGAAGGAAGCTCACCTTGTAAAGTTGATATATTGTTAGCCATGCGGTTTATAACAAGGTTATCTCCCCTACTGGCAAGCTGTAAACTGGCTAATGGTTTCTTTTCCAAATCAGCCTCTTTATTTTGATCATGTTTTTCTCTTAAAGCAATGTCCTCATCTACTAAACTAACAATTTCTTCTTGTAAATCATCCAGGCGCTGTACCTGCATTAGCAAATTTTCCGTTTCGCTGGCTAATAAGTCTATCTGCTCTTTTTGCTTGCGGTTGATCTCCATTAAGATATCCACTTCTTCCGTTTTTTCCCGCGCCGTGATATAGCCCCTGGCCAAAATAAAAACGCCTATGATGAGCATGGACAGTACCACACAGAGCAGCTGGATCATAAACAAAGGCACACGGAAGCTTATGGCCTGCTCTTCTGAATGCGGGACAACTAAAACCGTAAAGTATTTTTTCTTGGAGTTACTCATGCTAGTAAGGCCCGTCCAATTGGCTATATTAAATAAGAGCCCGTCCGGCACCTCCCTGCGTCCATAATCTTTGCCTGCTTAGCCACAGTTTCTACACGAACCAATTTCCGTTGTTTCTTTTGCTTTTTTCAGCGCCAGCATTTCCTCCTTGCTTAATTCATAAGTGCTCTGGCCGCGAATTAGTGGCTTAGCGTAAATCCTGTTTTCATCTCTACTAAAAATGCTGGTTAAAATAACCCCGTTACTTTTGCCATCTATCAGGGCAACAGAAAAACTAAAATCTCCACCTGTATCCTGAAAAGCATTGTATCTTACAAGCCCACAACCTCTTAAATAATTTAAACTCATCTCTTCAATACGCTTTTGTTGCTCCATTATTTCCTTATTATTGGCTGCTATTATTTTCATCTGCTTTTTCATATCCAATAAAAGATCTTCCAGGTTGCCCACTTTAACTCCATCCATAAATGCCCTATATTTTTTTTCCAGGCGGGATATCTTAACGGCCTGGATAACATGCAGAACAATCA
>JAAZDU010000253.1 GCA_012512665.1 Bacillota bacterium
ATCGAATTCTTGGCGATTGGTATATTTTGTTGTATAATAAAGCATAGTAAAAGAAAAGGTTCAGTAATTTGAAGAGAGGAGAATAGTTTTATGAATTTAAAAGGAACAAAAACAGAAAAAAATATTCTAACTGCTTTTGTAGGGGAATCGCAAGCTCGCAACCGCTATACTTATTACGCCAGCCAGGCTAAAAAGGAAGGCTATGTGCAGATCTCCAAAGTTTTTGAAGAGACAGCCGAGCAGGAAAAAGAGCATGCTAAAAGGTTGTTTAAGTACCTGCAGGGGGGAGAGGTAGAGATCCAGGCGTCTTTCCCAGCCGGCGTGATCGGTTCCACAGTTGATAACTTAAAGGCTGCTGCAGGCGGAGAACACGAAGAGTGGGTTGAAATGTACCCCTCTTTTGCTGCCGTTGCCCGTGAAGAGGGTTTTGAGGAAATTGCCGATAATTTTGAAGCTATCGCTGTTGCTGAAAAGCAGCATGAGAAGCGTTTTCTTGGGCTGCTGAAAAATATGGAAACAGGTAAAGTGTTTGAAAAAGATGCTCCGGTTACCTGGCGCTGTTTGAACTGCGGCTATCTTCATGAAGGGAAGAAAGCTCCCGAAGTTTGCCCGGCTTGTAATCACCCGCAGGGCTATTTTGAAATTCTCTATGAAAACTGGTAAGTTTAATGCATAAAAAGTGAACTTGGTAAGAATAATAAAACCCGCTAGCTAGCGGGTTTTATTACTGAATAAGTATCTCCTAAGAATTCTGGCAAATCGGCAGCCGCGCTTTATGTTTCGATTGTTTTTTCTGCACCAATACGCACTTTACTTTTCTTGGTGATTTTCTTGTCTTGAAAGATATAACTAAAGATAATTGTAGATAAGGTAGCTGTGATGACTGCTGCATATGTTTCTGAAAAGCCTGGGCTTATGGGGAAGCTACCGGTTTGCGCTTTGTAAGCTACCCAGAATAATCCAACTGCTCCTGTAACAATCATTGACCAGACAGCCCCACGCTGCGAAGTGAACCTCCAATAGATACCAAAGAGGAGAACGACAAATAAGGCGCCCCTTATACTATAGGCAAAGTAAACCACGTCCAAAATGGCGGTGCCTCCGTATAGCGCTATGGCCAGCAAGATGCAGAGAACCCCAGCCAGACCTGTAGATATCCGGGACATAAGAAGAACCTCTTTATCAGATGCATGTGGTTTAAAAACCCGCTGGTATATATCCTTGGTGAACATAGTACCTGATGCCAGGATAATAGGTGATATGGTTGACAGGATTGCCGCGAAAATTGATGCAAGCACAACCCCGCCGATAACCGGGTTAAGGCTCATCATCAGTGTCGGTAAAGCAAGTTTGGCATTGGTAAGCTCAGGGAATGTAACCTTAGCAGCCATCCCCAATAAAGCCGTAAGAATACCGAATGGAGCAACAGCAGCAGCGGTTAAAAAGGCAGCTTTGCGAGCCACATTTACATCTTTTGCTGCAAGGATCGGCTGGATGCCAGCCTGAGCAGTGCAAGCCCCGAGGACAGAGGCAATGATCCAGGAGGAAACTTTTGACCAGCCAATACCGGCTATCTTGAAGTATGGATCTGCAGGCAGGTTGGCAGTTAAGGCGGAAAAGCCGCCGATGTAGTTGCCCACACAGAAGAGGGCGACGATCATGCCCCCATACATGCAGATGAGGTGCATCATATTTGTATAGCCTACAGCGGTCATACCGCCAGCCAGGGTATAGATGATAAATCCTATGCCCATGATAATAACCGCAGTGCTGAAATCAAGCCCCAGTATGGTCACCCCGAGGGTGCCTGCAGCAATTATCTGCGCCGTTCCTACCGCTATCATGACAAAGGTAAGGAGGACGCTGGCCACTACCCGAGCTCTAACTCCCAGGAATTTTTCAATGATTCCCGGTACGGTAACCGTGTCCAGGCTTCGATAAAGTTTGGCGAAAAAGATGGCGAGGACAATTACACCAATCGCATTGGCAAAAGTGTACCAGGCGCCAGAAATGCCTGCTGTAAAACCATATTCTGAAATACCTGAGGTTGAGGTGCCTCCAAGCCACTCGCCTGTTCCTGCCGCCACGCACATGAGAACACCGAGCCCTGCTCCATGGAAGCTGGCGGCAGAGGTTGATTTTCTTTGGGCGTAAAGCCCTATTAGTATGGTTAGCGCAAAATACAGCACAATGATCAACAGCTGCGTA
>JAAZDU010000254.1 GCA_012512665.1 Bacillota bacterium
AGCAATAATTAAATTAAATAATTTAAAAAATTAGCTAAGTAAATCATAGATCACGGGAGCCGGCTGCAGGCAGCTTTAAAACCGACCGTGATTTGGAAAAATCTTGATATTTTCACGGCTTGACGCTTGCTGCCTAAAATGGTAGTATATGTTCATAGCAAGTTTAAAAGCTTAAAAAATTTAAATATCTTTTGGTGCGAAGCAAGGAACCAGGTGAAAATCCTGGGCGGTCGCGCCACTGTAATCGGATAGGGCGGTTTCCAGAGAGCCACTGGGCCCTGGGCCTGGGAAGGCGGAAAACCGTTTAAGTCGAAAGCCAGGATACTTGCCCGCACCATGGCACTGGATCTTCTTCGCAAGAAAGAAGAGGTGCTCAAATAGGTTTATATTGCTTTTTTTGATAACAAGCCTCGGCATCTTCGCGAAGAGCCGGGGCTTTTTCCTTATGTTTCTATGGGGTGTGTTGCTGATGGAAGAAAAGAGCAGGCCACAGGAGCGCTTAAATGAGAAGGAAATTAAGCTGATAAAATTGCTGCGTGCCATGCACTCCGGGGAGGTCCGCATTATTGTCCAGGATAAACTCCCCATTCGGGTTGAGGAATTACACAGGTCCATAGAATTGAAGTAATATATTTAAGCTGACTGGAGAAAACCGGAGGCCATTTTAAAGGTGGTGGTAATGTATGCATAAAAAAGAGCGGGAGCTGCTTTATTACAAAGATCTTGAAAGCCGGGAGAAACGGCTTATTGATTACATTCGCGCAATTGGTTAGTTATACAAAACGGGCTCCCTACCCGCATTAGTGAGTATAAACGCTCTATAAAGCTATGAAAGCTGTTTTCTATAGCAGCAGGAGATAAATTTAAGATGTCGCTGCAATCCGCAGTTTATAATTAGAGTTTAGCTTGCCTGGAGGTTAAAAGAATGAGATTATATCAAAAAAGCGCTTACTTTTTGTTGTGCCTTCTTTTTTTAATTGTCTTGGCTTTTGCCGGCTGTGCTTCCTCGGCTTCCCCGGAGGGCCCTCAGCCTGAAGGAGAAGAGGCGGCCCAGCAGGAAATTGAAGAGCCAGATGAGCAGTTGTTAACAGGCGGCGAAGAGGAAGCCGGCGACGAAAGCGGTGAGGAGAGCGGGGAGGCAAAAGAGACCGCACCAGCAGAGGAAGCCGGTGAAGAGCAAACGGTGAGCAACCCGGCTAACGGCGGTGAGGCCGCCACCGAAAATTATAAAAGCGGGCAGGAAAAGGCTGCCGCCAGGCAGGAAGAAACGGCTGCTGTAGAAAGCGCTGAACCGGAGGATACAAAAGAGCCCAAAAGTATTGCGGTGACCGTGGCCATTGAAGGGCCACCAGAAGTAGGGACTATTTTAGAGGCCACAGCTGTGAAGTTTAAAGAGGGTGATACCGTGCTGGATCTCCTGATACGCGTAGCCCAGCAGGAGGGGATTCAGGTGGAATACAGGGGGCGCGGCAGCACAGCTTACTTGGAGGGGATTGCCAACATTTACGAATTTGACTACGGCCCGGAAAGCGGCTGGCTATACGCCGTGAATGGAAATATACCCCAGCGCAGCTTTGGAGCATGGAAGGTGGAAGAAGGAGACCGCATTGAATGGTTTTACACCGAAAAATCTGGAAGAGACCTGGATCTAAACTCTGAAAAAGGCAGCGCAGGGGGCGGCAATGATTAACAGGGGCAGCGGCTTTTCTTCCCTTCACCCCTGGCTATGCTTTTTCTATTTCCTGGCCCTTCTTCTCTTTGCCATGCTCTTTAAGCATCCTTTTTACTTGGCAAGCTTACTATTCTGTACAATTATATTCAATTTTTTCCTGGACAGGGGAGAGAGCTTAAAAAAGAAGGCCAAATTTTACCTGCTGATAGCCGCTATTGTTATTGTGCTCAACCCTCTTTTTTCCCAGCGCGGGGCGACCATTTTGTTTTATTTAGGACACAGGCCGGTTACCCTTGAATCCATGATTTACGGAGTGCTCTTTGCCCTCATCCTCTTGAGCATTATGTTTGTTTTTCTGGCATATAACCTGGTCATCAGCCCTGACCGCTTTCTTTATTTGTTTTCCTCCTTTGCTCCCAGGACGGCTTTTATCATTACGGTAACTTTGCGCTTTATCCCTCTCCTGCAGCACAGGCTGCGAGAGATCATCTCTGTCCAGAAAGCCATAGGCGGGGGTGAAGGGGAAAGCAAAAAGCAAAAGGCCAAGGAAGCCATGGAGGTGCTCAATATCCTGGTCACCTGGTCCCTGGAGTCAGCGCTGCAAAAGGCCATCTCCATGCGGGCAAGAGGGTACGGCAGTGGCAAGAGGAGTTCTGCCGTTGCCTTCTCCTTTGACAAAAGGGACCTTTTTTGCATGTCTTTCATGGCTGTGACAGGCGGCCTTGCTCTGCTGGGAGGGTTTTTTGGCTATGGCACCTTTACGGTCTACCCTTCCCTGGAGGCGAAATACCCGCTCTTTAATTGGCATTTTATATTTTTTTTGTTGTTTATCTCTTTTCCGATCTTCATGGAAAGCAGGGAATGGATATGGTGGCGCTTTATCAGATCCAAGATCTAAGCTTTGCTTATGCCGGTGAAGGGCAGAATGTCTTGCAGGAAATAAGTTTAACCTTGCAAAGAGGCGAATTTGCCCTTTTCTGCGGACCCACGGGCTCCGGCAAAACATCCCTGCTGCGCTTGCTAAAAAAAGAAGTGCAGCCTGCGGGCGCAATCTCCGGCTCTATACTCTACGAGGGCTCCCCCTTGGAAAAACTGGGGAGGCGCAGGGGAGCAGAAGAGATCGCCATGGTGTTCCAGGATCCCGATGAGCAGATAGTGATGGAGACTGTTTGGCAGGAGCTTACTTTTGCTATGGAGAACATGGGATATGAAACGGGGAGCATCCAGAGGCGGCTGGCCGAAGTGGCCAGTTATTTTGGCATGGAAAGCTGGCTGCATAAACATGTCCATGAGCTTTCCGGGGGGCAGAAGCAATTATTAAACCTGGCTGCCGTGGTGATGCTGCGCCCCAAGGTTCTCCTGCTGGACGAGCCGACTGCCCAGTTGGACCCGGTGGCGGCGAAAAACTTTCTGCAGACTGTTTGCCGCATCAACCAGGAGTTTTCTACTGCAGTTATTCTTTGTGAGCACCGCCTGGAGGAGCTTTTTCCCCTGGCCACCAGGGTGCTGATGCTTGATGGCGGCAGGGTAAAATACCAGGGCTCCCCTGCAGAAGTTATCCGAGAGGTCTGGCGCCAAAAAGACGAGCGCTTCCTGGAGTACCTGCCTTCAGTGAGCCGCCTCTTCCTTTCCCTGAACGGCAGGCTGGGCAAAGGGCCGGGCAAAAATATAAAAGAGCTTCCCTTGACCGTGAGGGAGGCCAGATCCTGGCTTGAGGAAAGCGATCTCAAATTAAATATGAATCCCCCCGGTAAGCGAGATAATCGAGAAGGGGAAAAACCGGCTCAAGCGCTGCTCTCCTGCCGGGAGATATACTTTCAATACGACAGGAACCAGCCCATGGTATTAAAAAATTTTTCCTGCGGCGTGCAAAAAGGGGAGTGCTATGCCCTCCTGGGAGGGAACGGTTCGGGGAAGACCACCCTTTTAAAAACCATAGCGGGGATCTTAAAGCCCCAGCGGGGCAAGATCATTTTTGAGGGCAAAAACCTTTTCAAAATGAGGCTGGGGGAGAGAAGAGCCCGCATCGGCTATCTTGCGCAAAGCCCATCCTTGTATTTTAACCGGGATACAGTTGAAGCCCAGCTCAAGGATAGAGCAAGAAAGCTGGGCCTTGGCGCGTCCAGCCAAAAACTGGAAGAAACCATCAACTTTTTTAACCTGGAAAGTGTTATGAAAAAACATCCTTACGACCTAAGCGGAGGGCAGCAGCAAAAAGTAGCCCTGGCCCTGGTGCTGATGTCGGAGCCGGAACTCATCCTGCTGGACGAACCCACCAAGGGCTTAGATCCCCTCTGGAAGCTGCAGCTGGCAGGGATGCTGTCCGCTTTGCAGAAGCGGGGAAAAACAATCTTGATGGTCAGCCACGATATTGAGTTTGTGGCCAGGTTTGCCCAAAAATGCGCCCTTTTGTTTGACGGCCGGGCCATTGCACCCGATACACCGCACAATTTTTTCAGCCAAAATTATTTCTATACTACAGCCATCCATAGGGCAGTGGGGGATAAATTCCCTCGGATTGTAAATATTGAGGATGTGAGCATTTAATGATAGCTAGGTTTAAAAAAATCGGCCTGGTACTGCTATGCCTGCTGGCGGCTGCTTTATCAGTTGTTTTTTGGAGCGAAGGTTATTATCTCCCCCTCAGCCTCCTGCTCATCGTTCTTTCTTTAATCTTCCTCTTTGTTCGCTTTGAAAAAAAGCATATAACGCCCGAGGCGGTGGTTATGATTGCTGCTTTGGCCGGCATCGCCGCTGTTAGCCGGCTGCCTTTTGCTTCTTTACCCAGTGTACAGCCTACATCATTTGTAGTTATCGTATCTGCCCTGGTTTTTGGCCCTGAAGTGGGCTTTATGGTGGGCAGCGCGGCAGCCCTGGTATCAAACCTCGTCCTCGGCCAGGGTCCGTGGACCCCCTGGCAGATGTTGGCCTGGGGCTTGATGGGTTTGTCAGCGGGCTATTTAAAGAGCAGTGCACTCATGAGAAGCAGGGCAGGCAGAAGCGCTTTCGGTTTTATCTGGGGCTTTCTTTTTGGCTGGTTCACGAACCTAAGCTTTATCCTGTCGTTTTTTGGCTCCTTTAGCTGGGAATTTTTTCTCACCACATATGCTGCCAGCTTTTATTTTGATCTCGCCCATGCCCTTTCCAATGCTTTTTTTATCATTTTATTTTCAAAGCAGTGGCAGAAAATTTTATCACGGATAAGTGTAAAATATAAAATTTTTTATTAAGTATGAAGCCATCCTTACTTGTTCCTGCTAGTTTGGTTTTTATTATTTTTGTATTTTAAAGGAAAGGGTGGCTTTCCTGTTGTATTATGAGCTTGAGATGATCTTATGAGGTGAGCCTATGAGCACAATTTTAATTATTGAAGACGAGGAGCCTATCCGCGAATTAGTTAAGTTGAACCTGTCTTTGGCCGGTTATGAAACATTAGAGGCCTCTGATGGAGAAGAGGGGCTTCAACTTATAAACAATGAAAAGATAGACTTGATAATTTTAGACCTGATGCTTCCCCAGTATGACGGATTTGATCTTTTGCCAGCGATTGTCAAAAAAGATATTCCTACCATTATACTGACCGCAAAAGATAGGCTGCAGGATAAAATTAAGGGTTTAGAGATGGGCGCGGACGACTATATAACCAAGCCATTTGAAGCCGTGGAGCTGTTGGCCCGTATTAAGTCTGTTTTAAGGCGAACAGGGAAAGAAAAGTCAAAGGTAGTCATCGGCGATGTAGAAATATATTTGGAACAGCGCAAAGTTCTAAAGAATGGCAAAGAAGTAGAGCTGACTTATAAAGAATTTGATCTACTCCGCATATTGATTGAAAATAAGGGTTGTGCTTTATCCAGGGAAAGGTTGTTGGAATTAGTATGGGGCTATGATTTTGAGGGTAATACCAGGACGGTGGACATGCATATCCAACGCATTAGAAGCAAATTAGGAATAAAAAAAATTAAAACCATATATAAGGTTGGCTACCGATTGGAGGATTAGCATGAAATTTGGGGTTAAAATATTTCTCCTCTGTATGGCTATCTATGTCTTATCCCTGACATTAACTGGTATTATTGTTACTGAAAATACATACAACAACCTGATTAAGGAAGAAATTGAAAGAAGCCTGGGGGAGGAGAGCAACCTTCACTTAACCTTGAATTTATATTTGCTAAGCAACCGGCAGATGCAAAACAAGGTTGAGCTAAGAGACTATAGTAAAAACATGGTTGATATGGTCAGGGCAGATAAAAATTACCTGGAAATCTACGATGAAAACCTGAACCTGCTGGCCTCCAACGCCCCAAGGGCCTGGTTTTTTGAGAAGGAGGAATTAAAAGTAGCCCTAGAAGGACAAAAGAATTTTATCCTCAGGCGAGAAGGGGACAACCTTTTTTTATTTGTCTCCAATATTTTAGAAACTGGCCAGGATAAAATTGTTCTTTCGCTTATTAAAGATATTACTCATGTGGAGAAACACCGGCAGGATCAGTATTCCTTTTTATTTAAAACCGGCCTTATAGGCCTGGCCATTGTGGCACTCTTTAGCTGGGGGTCAAGCATATTTCTTTTGAAACCTTTTAGAGAATTAACTTCAACGGCAAAAAGCATAGCCTCGGGAAACTATCATGTGAGAAACAAAGTGAGGAGAAGCGATGAGGTAGGGCTATTGGCGGAGCAGTTTAATATCATGGCAGATGAAGTTGAAAATAAAATAAAGCAGTTAAAAGAAGAGGGGCAGCGCCAACAGCTTTTTATCGACAACTTGACCCATGAACTTAGGACACCTTTAACATCAATTATTGGTTATGCGGATTACCTGCTCAAAGCAGAATATGATCCCGTCATCTTCAAGAAAAGCTTATTATACATCCATGCGGAAGGCAAACGCATTTTAAATATTTCCAAAAAGCTAATGGATATGATAGTATTGCGTGAAAGCTCCCTGCAGCTGAAAAAAGAAAATGTTTTGTCCATACTGAAAGAAGTCCAAGACATAATGAAAGTGAAGGCTGAAGAGAAAGGGATAACTTTAGAGGTTAAAGGTGAAGCTGCTTTGGTGAAGTTAGATAAAGATTTATTTAAAATGGTGATCATTAATTTGGTAGATAATGCCATAAATGCTAGCTCACCGGGGAAAAAGGTTGTGATGAGGGTGGGAAAAGGTGAACAGGGGACAAATATTTATGTTGAAGACAAAGGAAAGGGTATGGATGGGGAGCATGTAAAAAAAGTGCTTGAACCCTTTTATCGTGTGGAGAAATCTCGTTCCAGAAAAGAGGGCGGTACCGGGCTGGGCCTGGCCATATGTTACCAGATTATAAAAAAACATAATGCCGGTTTTGAAATAAATAGCAAAAAAGGAACAGGCACTACTGTGAGGATCAAATTTTAAACTAATTTACAAATAGTTTACAAATCTGATTTAGATCATATAAAAGCCCCTGCTACAATAAGAGCCGTAAACAAGCTAAACAACTAAAGGAGGGGTATTAATGAAAAAGATTTTTAAGGCACTTGCATTATTGCTGGTTCTTATGGTAGGGCTGACTTTATTTTCCGGCTGTGCAGGTGATACATCGTCAGAAACAGAAAATGGCGCCGTTGAACAAGAGGAAACAACGGGAGAAGTGGAGGAAAGCACTGAGCAGGAAGATGCATTAGAAGAAGATGGTGCTGTTGAAGGGGAAGAGGCTTCGAATTAGATAAAGAGCTGAAAGAATAGTTTTTAGCTGTATTTTATTAATTTAAAGAGGCTCCTCAAGAGGGGCCTCTTTAAATTCGTTCCCGGAAAATGTATAATTTAGTCAGCGAAAAACGAAGGGAAAAGGTAGCATGAAAAGGACTCTTTTTTTTACTTTAATTTTTACAGCAATAATGCTTTTAATAACAGGCTGTATCCAAAAAAGAATAGAGGAAAATCAAGTTTATCTTGTAAACGAAGAACATCATTTTCCAGAAGATGATGATCTTTTAAACATTGAAGGAAGAATTCCTTTTCAAAAGTATGAAGGAGAAGACCTTGAAAAATATAGTGATTCCAACCAAGTGTTGTTGACTATTTCTCCTGATGGTGAAGAGGCATTTCTAATGGAGAAGACTATACCGGGCTATTTTTTTACCAGTGTGATCATTGGCGATCCCAAGGAGAATGTGAGGATAGTTCGCAAAAATGTCAATACTTTGGAGCAGGAAATTATTATAAATAATATTCCCTTTGTTTCCAAAGTATCCTGGAATACTGAAGGGGATATAGTGGCCTTTGGCGGCGGGGGAAGCTTGACGATATATGATGTAAGCAATAACAGTATTGTTATGGAGGAAATGCTGTCACAGGAAACCATTACTAACTTTTCTTGGTCGCCAGATAGTGAAAACAAGGTCTATACAGAGCAGCCTGAATTGGCCAATGCCAGCATTTATTATTTATCTTCCCAGAGAAAAGTAGAAGCTTACGAAACCAGGGAGGAAACTTATTATAAAGGAAAGCTGGATAACGACTATTATTATGGAACTAGGTGGGATTTTACCACCGGCCAAATTGAAACGGTAATTTTGGATAAACAGAGAAAAGTTATCAAGACTTTAATCCCAGGAAGGTTTAGAGATTCATACCAGAAATCGTTGCTGGTTACGGGGGACAACGGTTTTGGGCTATTTTATATTAAAGATATTAATAACTCTGAAGAGGTAATAACTTTAACTGATGGATATGTTTATGATGCCAAATTTGTTGTGGACGGAAAGATTGCTTATACCACAAAAGCTGAAGATATCGAAGATAACGCTTTTTATTTAAACATCGCCAGTGGTGATGGCAATAAGCTAAAACAATTTAAAGTTCCTGGAGGAAGCATAGCTCTTTCACCTGATGGAAGTGTTGGCTATATCAATGGGCCGGAATGGCAGAGAGTAAATTTTCTTCACGATTTCCTGGATGAGGAGATCGTCATAGGATATGAGTTTGCGATAAATGGTGAATATAGTGAGGCAAGAAATATTTATGCTACTATCAGGGGCGGCATGATAACATATTATAATTATCAGTTATGGGGAGAAAAAAACTGGGATAACTTGGATAAATATTTTATAAACAGTGAAAACCCCGAGCAGTGGGCGCATTTTGATATGGAAAATATTTTTAATAGGGAGCAGGAAAAGATAGGTAAGCCATCACGGCAAGAATACGCTCTAGAAATAGAAATGAAAAGTTATGAACTTAAACCTGCCCGGGAGAGGGCAACCATTGCTATCAGGGTTAGCACAAAAAATATTCACGGGACAGGTAGGGTCATAGATTACACATTAGAACTAATTAAAAGCGATGACCGCTGGTATATTACAGGTTTCAGCACATTTCCTGACGCAGAGGAGCGGGAAATTATAGAGGATATTGTGCAGGGGATCGTGGAGGAAATTCAAAAGGGCAACACTCCTTATGAATGGCTGAAGGACAAGCCAATAGATATTGGCCAGATTCAATTTTGGGGAATGGGTATGAATTACTTTGCGCCTGTTGTGGAAAGTGCTGACGCGGTCAAAGTATTTTTACGCATTAGTGAGCAAGAAGAAGAGGAAATATATAAGCTGGTGCTGGAAAAAACTGATCAGATGGATTGGGAGCCTATCAGGTTAACAAAAGAAAACTTGAGCTCATTGGAATAAAAGTGCGTTGTTTAAACTGACATGGGAAATCATTGACACTTGAAGTGGAAGGGAAACTGGAATGCTGGCAGGGGGGGAGACGCTGCCAGTCAGACTGATAACCAACCTGCTTTGCTATAGTAGGGAAGAAATTGAGATTTACTATGTATTAATTGTCGAAGATGCGCGAAAAAAAGAAATATGAACAAATTATTCTTAATTAAGCCGTTATGGACGGTAACGGGTATGAGCCTTGTAAATTGATTCGCGCCTTCGGCGATACACCTCTTCGGCTATGGGTTCGATTCCCGGTGTCCCCGCCAAATGAAAACTCAAATTTTGATACAATGAAAATCCCTTGAATTCAGGGGGTTTTCGTGTTTTCAGGGGCAAATTGGGCAGCGTAAAAAGGCCAGAATTAAAGAGCTTGTTGTGGAGAAGAAATGGTGCCGGACAATTTATGAAGCCATTGATGCCATCTATTCCGCTATTTCTCACCGCCTGGCCAACCGGATTGTGGAGCTAGTGGAACGCTACGAGGAGC
>JAAZDU010000255.1 GCA_012512665.1 Bacillota bacterium
AAAGGATGGTTTTTATTACGATATAGAGTTGGATGAACCTCTATCTTCTGATGATTTTTTAAAGATAGAAGGAGAGATGAAAAAAATTATTAAAGAAGACTTGCAAATTGAAAGAAAAGAGATGTCTCGAGAAGAGGCCATAAAATTTTTTGAAAGCTTGCAGGAACCTTTCAAGGTAGAACTTATTAAAGATCTACCTGAAGGTTCTCCCATTAGCTGCTATAGGCAGGGGGAGTTCTGGGATCTTTGCCTTGGCCCGCATGTACCTTCTACGGGCAAAATTAGGTCATTAAAGCTTTTAAGCATAGCTGGCGCTTACTGGAAAGGTAACGAATCCAATGCTATGTTACAGAGGATTTATGGCACTGCTTTTCCCAAGAAAAAAATGTTGGATGAATATCTTTATCGTTTGGAAGAAGCAAAGAAAAGGGACCATAGAAAAATTGGTAGGGAATTAGGACTGTTTAGCTTTCATGAGGAGGGTCCAGGTTTCCCCTTTTATCATCCCAAGGGTGTTATCATCCGCCGCGAGTTAGAAAATTTTTGGCGGAGCGAGCATCGCAAGGCAGGCTATCAAGAAATTGAAACCCCTATCATTTTAAACCGCAGGATGTGGGAAGAATCGGGGCATTGGGAACATTACAGAGAAAATATGTACTTTACGGTTATTGACGAGCAGGATTATGCAATAAAACCTATGAATTGTCCTGGCGCAATACTGGTATATAAATCTGAAATGCGCAGCTACAGGGAACTACCGCTGCGTTTGGCTGAAATGGGACTTGTGCACAGGCATGAAAAGTCTGGTACTCTACATGGCTTGATGCGTGTCAGGAGTTTTACCCAGGATGATGCCCATATTTTTTTATTGGTGGAGCAGATAGAAAATGAAGTAGAGGGAGTAATGGATTTAATAGATAAATTTTACTCCATTTTTAATTTCCAGTATCATATTGAGCTTAGTACCAGGCCGGAAAAGTTTATGGGCTCAGAAGAAATGTGGGAAAAAGCGACAAGCGCTTTGCAAAATATACTGGAAAAACGGGGCAAGCCTTTCAGAATTAATGAGGGGGACGGCGCTTTTTACGGCCCCAAAATTGACTTTCATTTGGAGGATTGTTTGGGTAGAACCTGGCAGTGTGGGACTATACAACTTGATTTTCAGATGCCTGAGAAGTTTGACATAAGTTATATCGGTCCTGATGGCCAAAAACACCGCCCTGTGATGATACACAGGGTAGTCTATGGTGCTATAGAGCGTTTTATGGCGTTGCTTATTGAACATTATGCGGGCGCGTTTCCCACTTGGCTTGCTCCAGTCCAGGTTTGCTTGGTGCCTATCACTGACAGACAGCATGCTTATGCTAAAAAAGTAATGGATGAACTTATTAGCGAAGATATACGTGTACAGCTAGATGACCGCAATGAGAAAGTAGGTTACAAAATAAGGGAGGCCCAATTACAAAAAGTTCCTTATATGCTTGTTTTGGGAGAGAAAGAAGAAAAAAATAATCTGGTTGCTGTTCGCTGTCGCACACAAGGAGATTTGGGCGCAGTGGAATTATCTTCATTTTTTAATAAGATTAAAGAGCAAATCAAGCTGAGAAAATAATTTGACTGCATTCTTTATCTGTGGTATATTTACAATGCTATATCAAGTAGAAGCCACCGCTTCTCACCTTGCGGCGAGCAAAGCTGTCAAGGTCAATAAAAGTTTGTTTAACAGGTGGCTACACCTGTTTTTTATTTTATTAGGAGGTGTAAAACTATTAGCAAAGATTTGCTTGTGAATGAACAAATTCGAGCCCGTGAGGTAAGGCTTGTGGATGAGAGCGGGAAACAGCTAGGTATAGTACCCCTGTCTGAAGCCTTGAAGCTGGCTAAAGAGAAAAATTTAGATCTGGTAAATGTGGCACCACAGGCAAAGCCACCTGTTTGTCGTATTATGGATTTCGGCAAATATAAGTACGAACAAAGAAAAAAGGATAAAGAAGCGAAAAAAAAGCAAAAAACTATCACAGTTAAAGAAATTAAAATGAGACCAAATATTGAGGAACACGATTTTAAAGTTAAGGTTAAAAACTGTATGAGATTTCTCGATAATGGAGATAAAGTCAAAGTGACCATTATTTTCAGAGGAAGAGAAATCACCCACCCCGAGCTGGGAGAACAACTGGGTTTAAAATTGGCCGAGGAGTTATCTTCAGTAGGTGTTGTGGAAAAACCAGCCAAAATTGAAGGTAGGAATATGGTCATGGTTTTATCGCCTAAAAACCCCTCGGGAAGCAAATAATAATAATATAGTTGGTGCAGGAGGAGTAAGAATATGCCTAAAATGAAAACCCACCGTGGTGCAGCAAAGCGCTTTAAGAAAAATAAGTCAGGTGTTGTTAAGAGATATCGAGCTTACAAAAGCCATATCTTAGAGAAAAAGTCGCCCAAAAGGAAAAGACGTTTAAGAAAGTCTACCTTGGTTCATAAAGCAGACCAAAAAAGAATTCGGCAATTATTACCTTATTAATTAGTTAACAAGGGGAGATAGATATGCCCAGGGTAAAAAATAGTGTAGTAACGAGAAGAAGAAGAAAAAAAGTTCTTAAATTGGCTAAAGGTTACTTTGGCTCCAAAAGTAAACTTTTTAGAGTAGCCAATCAGCAAGTAATGAAATCCCTTGCTTATGCTTACAGGGATAGGAAAGCACGCAAAAGGGATTTCAGGAAGCTTTGGATCACTCGTATAAATGCTGAAGCAAGAAATAACGGTTTAACATATAGTAAACTAATGAACGGCCTAAAAAAAGCAAACATCGCAATAAACAGAAAAATGTTAGCTGACCTTGCTGTAAAAGACAGCAAAGGTTTTTCTAAGCTCGTTGAAATAGCAAGAGAAAATTTATAATCGTGTTCCTCATGAAAATGAATAAAATGAAAAAGATGCTTTCAGCTACTGAAATTGCCGGAACCAAACATTCCATGGTAAAGTTTTGTAAAAAACTGAGAAACCCTTCCTTTCGTAAAAAGGAAGGGAAAATGTTATTAGAAGGAGTTAATCCTGTCGAAGAAGCATTTAAAGTAAATAACGAGATAGAAGCTGTTTTCTTTTCAGAGTCATTTTTGGAAAGCGAGCGTTACTCAGTATTATTGTATTCTCTTTTTTCTTCTTGTTATGGAAAGACCAGATTTTTTAAGGTATCGGATAGGGTTCTTAATTCTATAGCACAGACCAAAAACCCGCAGGGGATTTTAGCCATTACTTCTTTTCCAAGGTATAACCTGGAAGATTGTATTCGTTCCAATCCCCGGCCCTTAATTATGGTTGTTGACGCCCTTCAAGATCCCGGCAACCTAGGCACTATTATAAGGACAGCTGCCGGGGCTGGGCTGGACTGTTTATTAGCTCTGCCCGGTTCTGTAGATTTTTCTAATCCCAAGGTAGTAAGAGCAAGCGCGGGAGCGCTTTTTCGCCTGCCTGTTTTCAATGTGGAAGATGAAAGCGAGCTCTTATTGCTATTGAAGAAAATGAATATATCCTTAGTGGGCACAGACCCTCACGAGGGCACTATCTATTATAAAGCAGATTATACTAAACCTACAGCTTTTTTCATAGGAAATGAAAATTTTGGCTTGGGTCCTTTTTGGAGGAAAGTGCTAGACTATTATATAAGAATTCCCCTCTTTAACACCGAATCACTAAATGCTGCCGTTGCTGCAGGGGTTATCATTTTTGAAGCATTGCGGCAAAGAAGTTTTATACACAACTAATGGCTTTAACATGCGCGTTCTTGCGTTGTTTTTTTCTTTTTGTTGTGCTATAATGTCTGTGTACCGGACTTAAGGGGAAAGGGGTCTGGCAATGCTAACCGCTGATTACTTCTGGAAGTTATTTGAAAAAACAGGCTCTGTCGCTGCATATCTTTTATACAAACGGTTGGTGCTCCACTAATTTTTGTATTGTGTTTCCTTCTATTGAAAGCTCTGGTGACGTAGCTTAAGTTTCATGGAACCGCTCATTTTAAAGGAGATGTTAGCTTGATTTTCTCGTAGTACCTCTAGAGGTTAAGTTGGGTGGCCCTTTAAAGAAACTTTCGTCCCTTAAGGCGAAAGTTTTTATTTTAAGTTCTGGGAGGCAAATTATATATGCTATCTTCTCTAGAAAATCTGGAAGAGAAAATTAAATTGGATATAATGCAGGCAGAAGATGACAAAGAATTAAAAGCGATTAGGATAAAGTACCTGGGGAAAAAGGGAAAAATTACTAATATTTTGCGAGGCTTAAATGAGCTGCCTCCGGAAAAAAGGCCGCAAGCAGGAAAAATAGCGAATGAGCTCAAAAAGTTTGCTGAGCAATTGCTGCATGATAAAGAAAAAAAATTTTCAGATAAGAAGCAGCAAATGTTATTAGCTCAGGAAGCAATAGATGTTACGCTCCCTGGAAGCCCTGTTTCCCTGGGTCATAAGCATCCCTTAACTATTATTTTAGAAGAAATTGAAGATATTTTTACCAGCCTTGGGTTTTCTGTTGTTGAAGGCCCAGAAGTTGAGACAGATTATTATAATTTTGAAGCACTCAATCTACCTAAAGACCACCCTGCCAGGGATATGCAAGATTCCTTCTATATTACTAACGATATTTTACTTAGAACTCAAACCTCGCCGGTTCAGGTTCACACCATGGAAC
>JAAZDU010000256.1 GCA_012512665.1 Bacillota bacterium
CACCGGTGGTAAGGGCTGCTAGAGAAGTAATGCCCTCTGTGGTTGGGGTTAGCTATTTTGCCTACACCTTTGATCTGCGTGGTGGGCGGCGCCTGGTAAGGGCGGGGACTGGTTCTGGGTTTGTGATTACCAGCGATGGCTATATTCTGACTAATAACCACGTGATTGAAAACGCGGCTGAAGTGGTTGTTACTTTTGGATCAGGGGAAGAAGGGGAGGCGCTAATTGTTGGCGCTGATCCTCCCACTGACCTGGCCGTGCTTAAGGTGAACAAAACCGATCTTCCTGCAGTGCGTTTTGCTGACTCGGATAAACTGCAGGTAGGAGAACAGGTTATTGCGATCGGCAACCCTCTAGGGTTGGAGTTTCAACAATCAGTTACTGTAGGCTATATTAGTGCTACGGAACGGCTGCTTACCATTGGCGATTTCACATACAAGGTGATTCAGACTGATGCTGCTATTAACAGCGGGAATAGTGGGGGGCCGTTGGTAAATATTCAAGGGAAAGTAGTCGGTATTAATACAGCCAAGGTGCAGCTCAGCGGGGTAGAAGGGATGGGCTTCGCTATCCCCAGCAATATTGCGCGCACCATTGCAGAAGACCTTATCCGCTATCAGCGTGTCTGCCGACCGACAATTGGTGTTGATGCTGCTAATGTCAATGCTTGGGCATTCAGAGAATATGGGCTTAGCATTAATTACGGCGTCGTTATTGACCGAGTGATCCCCGGCACTCCCGCAGAGAAGGTGGGCTTGCAAAGAGGCGATGTTATCGTCGCTATTGACGATGAAGCGACTAGAAACCTTGCCCAGCTGCAAAGTGCTCTTTCCCGCCGCAAGATTGGCGATAAAGTGACGCTGACAATTGTGCGCGGCACAGAAGAGTTGCAGGTTGAGCTGACCTTGGGCGAGATGCCTATTAACTGAGGCTGGTGGCAGTGATGCATGTAGCGCTACTATTTATCGACGGGCTCGGTCTTGGTAAGGATGATTATCACAACCCGTTTTTTAAATATCCGACTCCCAATTTGGAACGTTTGCTGGGCGCACCTTTAACTGCTTCTGCTGTGGGGTTCAGGAGGGCGAAGGTGGCGCTGGCAGCTCTGGATACAACGCTTGGGGTAGAGGGCCTGCCGCAAAGTGCCACGGGGCAGACCACGTTATTCAGCGGTGTTAATGCCGCTAAAGCAATCGGCCGCCACCTGCGCGGTTTTCCGGATAAAACGCTGAAAGAAATTCTTAAAAGACACGGTATCTTCAAACGCCTGCTCAAGAGGGGGTTTGCTGTTGATTTCTTAAACGCTTACCGCCCCTCTTTTTTTAAAAAACTGCAGCAAGGGCTTCCAGGTTCATATTCTTGTTCAACAATGATCACCCATTATGCGGGGCTGAGGTTTCACTCCTTTGCGGATCTGGAGGCCGGTGAGGCCCTATATGCAGATATGACGAACAAAAGGGCGCGCAAACTGGGCTTTGCTGTAAAAGAAATCACACCACAAGAAGCAGGGAAACGCCTAGCAGCGCTTATAAAAAGATATCATTTTTCGCTTTACGAATACTATCTAACGGATCTAGTCGGCCACGGCCGTGAAGATAAAACTGCTGAAGAAGTGGTCCGCGAACTAGATCACTTTATCGGTTGTGCGGTAGAAAACGCTGCGCTCGATGAAACGTGCCTGATCATTACCAGCGACCACGGCAACTTTGAGGATATTTCAGGCAACGACCACACTTTAAATCCAGTGCCTGCGCTGTTAATCGGCAGCGGCGCAGAGCGTATTGCTCCAAAATTACGAACCCTAGAGGATGTTTTGCCTGCTGTTTTAGAGCTGCTTGATGAAAACGGATAAGAAAAAAAGGTGGTTAAAAAATATTGAATATAAGGATTATCGCTGCTGGTAGAATTAAAGAGCCTTTTCTCCAACAGGGGATTCAAGGGTATAAAAAAAGACTCTCCCCGTACGCACGTTTGGAGATTAAGGATATCCGTGAGCAGCCCCTCCCGGAAGCAGCAGGTGAAAAAGAGATCGCCTCTGCTCTGGCAAAAGAAAAAGAACAGGTGGAAAAGCTGCTTCGGCGTTCTTCTTTTAAAATCGTTTTAGCAATCGAAGGAGAGCTTTATAGCTCAGAAGAACTGGCGCAAAAAATTAAATCAATGGCGGTAAGCGGTCAAAGTGAGTTTGATATTATTATCGGTGGGCCGGTTGGTCTGCATAGCTCTTTAAAACAAAAAGCCGATCTGCTCCTATCATTTTCACGCCTTACTTTCCCACACCAATTGATGCGCCTTCTCCTTTTGGAGCAGCTCTACCGCTCCTTTAAAATAATCCGGGGTGAGTTTTAATTTGCTGAATACATGCCCCCAAATTAGCGTGTTTTCCCGTCGAGGGAGAGATTTTGTTGATTATTTTTGTTTCATAAAATAAATAGCGTCATGTTCAAAATCGAGGACTTTTCAGGAGTGATACTATTGAATAATTTTCAAGACAAAGTTAATTTTATCTGGAACATAGCAGAACTATTAAGAGGTCCTTATAGAAAAGAGCAGTACGGCGATGTAATCCTGCCGATGGCTGTACTGAGGCGGTTTGACTGCGTGCTGACAGATACCAAGCCAGAAGTGCTAAAAAAATATGAAGTGTTAAAGAAATCAGGGCTACAAAATATGGATCCTGTTTTAAACAGAATATCAAAGCAGGAGTTTAATAATATCAGCAAATATGATTTTGAAAAATTATTAGCTGATCTCGATAATATCGCAAGCAATTTGAGAGATTATATAAACGGCTTTTCAAAAAATGTCAGGGAAATCATTGAACATTTTAATTTTGACAAAGAGATTACAAAGCTAAATGATAATAATCTCCCTTTATCTTGTCGTATCTGAGTTTAATAAAATAGATCTGCATCCAAATATAGTCAGCAACATCGAAATGGGATACATATTTGAAGAATTGATCAGGAGATTTTCCGAACATGGAGAAGCAGGGGACCATTATACTCCCCGGGAAGTTATAAAGTTGATGGTAAACATTCTCCTGAATGAAGATAAAGAGGAATTAACTCAACTAGGACTGGTTACAACCGTTTATGACTGTTGTGCCGGTACCCCGGGGGCATGCTTTCTGTGACGGAGAATTACATGAGAGAATTAAACCCTGGGATACAGGTGGAATTGTTTGGGCAGGAAATAAATCCTCAATCCTACAGTATCTGCAAATCTGACATGCTTATAAAGGGCCATAACGCCGACAACATTATTTTGGGAGACAGCTTTACGGAAGACGGGCATCGCGGTAAGACTTTCAGATATATGCTCACCAATCCTCCTTTTGGCGTGGAATGGGAAAAGGCACAGAAATTTATACGTGATGAACATGAGAAAGAAGGATACAATGGTAGATTTGGTGCAGGGCTTCCTAGAATTTCTGATGGTTCACTATTATTCTTACAACATTTGATATCTAAAATGAGGCAGGATGAAAAAGGTAGTCGTATTGCCATCATCTTTAATGGTTCACCTTTGTTTACTGGGGATGCAGGTTCAGGAGAATCAGAAATCAGACGCTGGATAATTGAAAATGATATGTTGGAAGGCATCATTGCACTACCTGACCAGTTATTCTACAATACAGGTATTTCTACTTATATTTGGATAGTTACAAACCGTAAAAATGACGACCCAATGAAGGGTCCTGTAAGAACAGGAAAAATACAGTTGGTCAATGCGGTGGACTTTTATCAGAAAATGAGAAAAAGTCTTGGCAATAAGAGAAATGAAATTACTGAGGAACAGATAAGAGAAATTACGAGAATATATGGTGAGTTTAAAGAGAATGAATACTGCAAGATTTTTAATAATGAAGATTTCGGGTATCAGAAAATAGTTGTGGAAAGACCTTAGAGGCTTAATTTCCAGGTGACTGAAGAAAGAATTATTAATTTATACAATGAAACAGCCTTCAAAAAACTGGCTGAATCCAGGAAAAAAGGTACTGCAGGGC
>JAAZDU010000257.1 GCA_012512665.1 Bacillota bacterium
ATATATATACTATGCAAAAGATAAAAAACCTGCAGCTAAATTAATTAGCTATAATTGTTTGAGCAGCTCCCCGATGACAATGCCTGGCAAAAGGGCGTAATCCTCGGTAGGCAGGTAGCAGGAAGCATTGGCATCGTACAGGATATTGCCGCGGGGAGGAAATTCCTCGTCCCCCTCCCAGAGGACAAAAGCCATGGGTACGCGGGGCAGGACCTGCAGCACGGCGCAGAAGTCACCGAAATTGCCCTCTTTCCCCCCCAATTTGGCTGCTGCTGTAAGAAGTCTGTCAGGCCTGCTGCCAAAAGCTTTTTCCAGGGGCCTTATAGCCCTGTTGGTGTAGGGCTTCACATATATTTGGCCGCCAGGGAGTTCCTTAAAAGTAATCCACTCCCCCGCCAGCGGCCTCCCGTTGGCCGTATAAAGGTAATGGAGGATCAGAAGCCTGGTATGAAGCGGTGCCTCTTCTTTACTGGCAGCAGAAGTAACTTTTCCTGTTTCGTGGTGCACAAAAAAACGGCTGCCTAAAAAAGGAACCAGATATTCTTTGCTCTCCCGGTTGAAGTTGATGCCGCTGTTAACCGACACCTCCCGGGGGTTTTTGGCAGCCAAGTTATGAATGGCTTTTTCCAAAGCAACTTCAATGTTGTATTTTCCTCTCCCACCCTGGGGTTTCACTGCTATCCCCTCCTTGCCCGTTATCATAGCATAGGGAGCGCAAAGTGGCAAACCTGTTTTGCGAAGGAGTTTGGGGACACAAGAATGGAAATGATATTGGGGTTTTCAGTAATAGAAAAGTAAAGGTTAGGCATATCTGGATAAAACTGAAAAATACCAGGCAAGAAATGTGTCAAAGGAAGCTATAAATAATTAGTTTTAAATTTAGTAAAAATTGAATTTTTTAGGATAACAATCAAAATAAACTATTAATTACAAAGCAGGATTGCACATTATTCTTGTGTAATAAAATGCATTAAGTTTGCTGTTTATAATACCTGAAACTTTTATAAATGTTGAATTGACTTTCTTGACAGTAAAATTTGAGTGTGAGATAATGTTAAGGGAATAACGTAACAAGGAGAAATATTATGGTACATTGTTAAAAAAATAACGCATCAAGAAATTGGCAATTTAACTAAATATAAGGAGGGGGATGCCTGGCCAAAACTTTTCGGGAACTAATACAATCATGGCTTTATACTGGCTTTTATGTTGAGCCAGTAATACTTTTTAAAAAAAGCAAGCACGTAATTATTTTTAATATTCAGCCTTGATTGTATCTTCCTGACATTAGCTTTACAGGTTGTAAAGAAAGTGAGGTGAGGTGGGAAAGATTGTATAGTATTTTAGAGCAAGCAGCACTGGATGAAAGCAAAAAATGCCTCAGTTTATACGCTGGGGCAAATAACCTGGAAGCTATGTTAACTGTGCTTTCAGAGGCCAAAAAAGCTTTAGTGGAGCAGGAGGGGGACTTTTTTAGGCCGGATCAATTTGATTTGAGCCCGGAAGAGATTAGGAAAAAATTGAGAGAATCTCAGGTCCTTATGCCTGCTGCTTATTTTAAAGACGAGCAGGTGCAGCGCTTTATAAGCTATTTTTGCGATGAACTAATAAATAGCAACAGGGATTTTAGAAAACCTTTAGAATTTTTGCAGGTTTCAGTTAAGAGGGCTTTGAGTGAAAATAATGGTTTTTTTGCCCAGCAGCAGCTGCCCTCCCTGATAGAGAGAGTTGCGGAAGAAACCCTTTTAGAGAAAGATTTTATTAGCTTTTTTCTTACCTTTATCTTTTCTCTCCTTTACTCTGCTCCCAGGGCATTATTTTTAAGAGAATTAGATACATCTCTCTGGGAGGAGGGCTTCTGCCCTGTTTGCGGTGAAAGCCCGCACTACGGTTTTTTAAGGAAAGAGGAAGGGGCAAAGTTTTTGGAGTGTTGGTTATGCGGCAGCAGCTGGAGGTACCCGCGCATAAAATGCCCTTATTGTAACAATAAAGACCAGGAAAAGCTGGGCTTTTTTACAGTGGGTGATAATGAAGTTTGCCGTGTACATTTCTGCCGGCAGTGCCAAAAATACCATAAAGTATATGACTGGAGAAAGTATGCTGAAAAATTCCCGGAAACAAAAGCAGCAGCGGCTGTACATCATTTACATACCCTGTATTTTGATTGGTTGGCCCAGAAAGAGGGTTTTCTTCCTGGTTCCGGGCTAAAGTGGGTTGGAGAAGAAGTTACGAATTAGCAAATTAGGGGGTGGATCTTTTTTATGAAGCTGTCAAGACGTAGTTTTCTAAAGCTTACAGGAACAGCTGCGGCAGCTGCTACTTTGACTAGTTTAAGCTTGCAGGGGGACAAGAAGGCAGAAGCATCCTACCAGCCTATTAGACTGCATTATGCCAGGGAAGTACCCACTATTTGCACCTTCTGTGGGGTAGGCTGCGGGATTTTATGTTATGTCAGGGATGGCGTTGTCGTCAACACGGAAGGTGACCCTGATCACCCTATTAACGAAGGAACCCTCTGCAGCAAGGGCAGCTCTATTATTAATATTTCCTATATTTATGATGAAAAAGGCAAGCCGAAGCTAAACCCCAACCGGCTGACCAAGCCCCTTTACCGGGCCCCGGGCAGCGATCGGTGGGAAGAGAAAGATTGGGATTGGATGCTGGATACAATTGTGCAGCGGATTAAGGATACGCGGGATCGCAGCTTTGAAGAAAAAGATGCCAACGGCGTAACCGTAAACCGCACGCAGGCCATTGCCTGGCTGGGCAGCGCTTTTTGTACCAATGAGGAGAACTATCTTTTCCACAAGATGGCCCGGGCTATGGGCGTTATCAATATTGACCACTGTGCCCGCCTCTGACACTCTTCCACGGTCGCCGGTCTCGGCGCCACGTTTGGAAGGGGTTGCATGACCAACCACTGGATTGATTACAAGAACTCTGATGTCATCATGAACATAGGGGGTAACACTGCTGAGAACCACCCCATTTCCATGAAGTGGGTTGAAAGAGCCAGGGCCGAGAGGGGGGCAAAGCTCATTACGGTTGACCCTCGCATAACCCGCACTGCTGCTGTAGCCGATCTACATGTGCCAATACGGCCCGGCACCAATATTGCCTACCTGGGCGGGCTCATAAATTACATCCTGCAGAATGAACTCTATCAAAAGGAATATGTGCAGCACTACACCAACGCTACCTATCTTATTAATGAAGGGTTTAGTTTTGATGAAGAAACGGGCCTTTTCTCCGGAGCGCAGGATGATGCAGCCCGCAATGCCAAAAAATATGATACATCTTCCTGGCAGTACCAAAGAGATGTAGAAGGAAATATACTCAAGGACCCCACCATGCAGCATCCCAACTGTGTGCTGCAGTTGATGAAAAAGTTTTATGCCAAGTACTCGCTAGACAAGGTAAGCAAGGTAACAGGATGCCCTCAAGAAACACTGGAAGAATCATATAAGCTTTTTTCCTCTACCGGCCAGCCCGGGAAGGCAGGCAACATCCTCTACGCTATGGGTATCACCCAGTTCACTCACGGTGCCCAAAATGTGCGAGCTATTGCTGTTGTACAACTGCTTTTAGGCAACATGGGTATACCCGGCGGTGGAGTTAATGCCCAGCGTGGCCAGTCCAACGTGCAGGGCTCTACTGATATGGCTATCCTTTACCATATCCTGCCCGGTTACCTAGGTGCACCGCGTGCTGCACTGCATCCAACTTTAGCTGATTACAACGAAAGAGAAACGCCGGCTTCCGGTTGGTGGGTTAACAAGCCCAAGTACCTGGTTAGTATGTTAAAAGCCTTCTGGGGTAACAATGCTACACGGGCAAATGATTTTTGCTATGATTACCTCCCCAAGCTTGACCAACGCGACCACTCGCATATTGCCATGTATAAGTATATGGGCGAAGGAGAGATTGAGGGGATGATCTGCTGGGCAGACAACCCTGCAGTTACCGGCCCATCTGCCGGCCACAAGCGCCACTACCAGGCCAACTTGAAGTGGCTGGTTTCCGTGGACATATTTGAAAATGAGACGGCGTCTTTCTGGAAGGCACCCGGAACTAATCCGGCAGATATTCAGACGGAAGTCTTCTTACTGCCCGCCACCTGTTCTTTTGAGCGCGATGGCACCAAGGCCAACAGCGGGCGCTGGATCCAGTGGCAGTGGAAGGCACAAGATCCGCCAGGGGAATGTAAGTCAGACCTGCAGGTAGTATACGAGTTGTTTAAGAAACTGCAGGAGGTCTATGCAGGTGGTTCCGGAGCTTTTCCGGATCCCATTGTAAAAATGAAGTGGGATTACGGCAAAGATGAAGATGAAAGCCAGGTTGACGTGGTGAAGGTTTGCCTGGAATTAAACGGATATAACACCGCTGACCAGTCCCTGGTTACCAACTTTGTCTCCCTGCAGGACGATGGTTCTACTGCCTGTGGCAACTGGCTCTACAGCGGTTATTACAACAACCTGGAGAACCCCGCCTGCAAGAGCCGCATTAGGGAGACTGAAGGTATCGGTTCCAACCTTGGATGGTCATTTGCCTGGCCGCTGAACCGGCGTATTGTTTACAACCGCTGCTCCGCTGATCCGGCAGGAAAGCCCTGGAATCCTGAGCTGCAGGTGTTTTGGTGGGACGAAGAGGGTAAGCTGGTGAAAAACCTGGATATTCCAGACTGGCCTGGCAGCTGGTCTTTTGAAGAGGTGGCGCAATTCCCCTTTATCATGCTACCGGAAGGCCACGGACGGCTCTTTGCTGTTGCTGGGGTGAGCGATGGACCGCTGCCAGCTCACTATGAGCCGGCAGAAAGCCCGGTACCAAACCTGTTCTATCCCCGTGCCACCTTTAATCCAGTAAGTCAACGCTTTTATGAAGAACACCTGGCGGAAACAGATGAAGACCGGGCCAGGTACCCGTATATTATGAGCACTTACAGGGTTACGGAACATTACCAGTCTGGCATTGTAACCCGCAATATGCCCTGGTTAAACGAGCTGATGCCGGAACTGTTTATAGAAATTGATGAAGAACTGGCGGCAGAGCTTAATATTTATAACGGCGATACTGTGATCATTGAAAGCAAGCGCCTGTTTAAAAACGGTGAACAAAGTGGCATTGAAGCTAAGGCCTGCATTACCAAACGCCTGAAGCCTATGGTAATAAACGGCCAAAAGAAGCATATTGTAGGAATGCCCTTTCACTGGGGCTTTATGGGTATGGCCAAAGGTGCTATAACTAATGACTTAAGCCCATCTGTAGGAGATGCAAATACTACCATTCCAGAGTATAAGGCATTCCTGTGTAATATCAAGAGGAAGGGGGCCTAAGGGATGAGCAAAGCCATGCTGATAGATACGAGCAAGTGCATAGGCTGCCGCGGCTGCCAGGCGGCCTGCAAGCAGTGGAACCA
>JAAZDU010000258.1 GCA_012512665.1 Bacillota bacterium
CCTTCGCCCCATTCTGAATAACATCAGCCTGAAGAGAGAAGGCACGGGCGGCGCCGGGCGGTTCACAGCCTGGTAAAACCTCTCTGAGCATTTTTTGACCTTTTGCACTAATTTTTTTCTCTGACCTTCGGACATCGGATCCCATGTCCAAACACAACAGCCTTTTGTCACATGAAATCCAAGGTTCGCTCCTGAATTTTCAAGATATTTGCGGATATTATCTCCTACAGGAATGGCCTGGGTAACAATGGCTGTAAAGGCCTTGCCAAAAAATCTTGGTCTATGGAACATAAAGGCAAAACGGTCCAAAAGGTTCTTCATGCGTGCTGAAACCTGAAAAGCATAACTAGGCGTGGCAAAGATAACGCCGTCTGAATGTTCTATCTTCTCCAGCAGCACCTCCCTATCATCCTTAAGAGGACAAAATTCTTCTCCTTTATCAAAGCACTGGCAGCAGCCCTGGCAAAACTTAAGGTTATACTCACTTAAGAAAACATACTCAAAGTCGATCTCCTCCTGCTGTTTCAAATGCTTCTCGAACTCCTGAATTGCCTGATAAGTTGTTTTCTTTCGTGCGCTTCCGATAAAAGCAGTTATTTTTTTCATAATATAATGAATCGCCTCACAATTTTTAAGCAGCAGTTTCAAAAGTCTGGAACCCTTAATCCGCACGGCTTCAAGCGCATTGGATAAATATTTTTTCACCCCCCGTTTGGTATTACTGTGGGCGACTGCCGCAGGAAGGGTATCCCCAGTGCGATTGCGCCCGAGGTACAGTGTTGTTTATGCTAACTGCGGCTACGATAATTCCTGTAATGTATATTTCCACCCATCTCATTGTAACATGGTCATATAACCCAGTAAATCAATAATTTATAAAATCGTAAGCTTAGCTGTATTAATTTTTATTTTCCAGGCTGGCCTTAAGTTTTTTTAATTCGCCCATTATTTCGTGATATTCATGATCGAGCTCTTCAAGATTATCTTGTTTTGATGGCATAGATAATCTTCCTACAATTTCTGATAATCGGTTTTGCAAGATTAATATTTGTTTTTCTGCATCTTCTTTACCTTTACTTGGTGCCAAATCTTTTCTTGCTAAATATTCGGCATAGCTTCCATTGAACATCTCTATTTTCTGGTTTTTAATAACCATTATATGGTCCGCTACAGAATTGATAAGGCTGCGATCGTGGGAAACAAAAATTAAGGTCCTGTTGTAATTACGTAGTGCCTCCTCAATAACTTCAAGAGATTTGATATCAAGGTAATTGGTTGGCTCATCTAATAATAATAAATTGAAATCATCCAGAAGTATTTTGGCAAAAGATATCTTTACACGCTCTCCTCCACTTAACACCTTCACTTTTTTATAAACATCTTCACCTTTAAACAATAATCTTGCCAATAATGTCCTGACAAAGCTTTCTTGATAAATGCTGTTCTCCATCACATTTTCAAGAATGGTTAATTCTTCGTTTAAGATACTCATATCCTGGCTAAAGTAGCCTATCTTGGCCGCAGGGGCAATTTTAATGGCAGCATCTTGCTGTATTATCATTTTGAGCAATGTGCTTTTTCCGCAACCGTTAGAACCAATAAGAGCAACTTTGGAACCGTTTAAAATCTTGAATTCGGCGTCCTTAAATATAATCTTATTGGCAAAGGACTTGTTGATCCCGCTTGCTTCAATAATAATTTTGCTGTGAAGTTTTTCCGGTTCTGTCAGGTCGAACTTTATTTCCTCTGCCTGCGCAGGTTTTTCTTTAACCTCCATACGCTCAATTCTGGCCTTAATATTTTTCCTTGCCCGGTCAAGAGAGGCTTTTGCCTTTTGATTTCCCATCTTGTGAAGTCTCGCTTCGGAATTACCCATCCTTTTTGGTGCTTTCTTTATGGACTTTGCCTTTTGCTTTATATCAGCAAGAGCCCCTTCAAGCCGCCTCTTCTCATTTATATACTGCAGGTATTCAAATTGAAGCCTATCTCTTTCTTGTGCTTTCTGCACGCTATATTTGTCATAGTTTCCATTATAGAGCTTTACTCTGCCCTTTTCTATCTCCAATATTTTATTGCATAGCTTATTTA